>NZ_JACSOE010000095.1:0-12075 GCF_014349115.1 Alteromonas sp. BZK5
CCATCTACTTCTCTTGTCATAAGTAAAAACTCAGCTTTTCCTATCTATAATAAAAACCGTAGTTCGGAGTTACTTTATTGTCAAATCGATTTAAATGTAAAGAAATTTTAGGGCTAGCTCGTGGGGTTGAGTAACCGCCTCATCATAGGGCTTTATTTGTAAAAGGCGTTGTGCGACGTTTTTATTGAACGCTCAAAACCCGTTGTACAACGGCCCTTTTCTTTAGAGGTAACACGTTGTGCGACGAGCAATTTATGGACTTTGTTAGTGACTACTAACGTTTTTTTGTGAGATTCCTAAGGCGTTGAGCAACGCTACTCAGTTACGAAGCAGAAAGTTGTGAAAACGCAGTAAAGGTGCTCAATAGCGTGATTTTAGCGCATTATCGACGGTATAAAGCGATTTTCAAAATAATAGGAAAGTTTTTTGAGTTTACTAATTTAAATACATGTCACACACGCACACAACTATCAGTATGTACACTACTAATATCACTAATACTACTAACTATACTACTACCACAGTACATAATAACAATTTCATTAATAATCATTGTAGTAGAAAGAGGTTTCGTGAGCTACGTTCCCAATGCAAACTTAATGACTCAATTTGCAGTAACGCCAAAACTCAAAAGAAGGATGCAAAGTTAATTCAAGACTTTTATTCGGCACTACGAATTGAGGACAGAGATAGCGCACTTAGTGCCATAGTAAGCAATGACGGATTTTTAAAAAGAAACTCAGATAATTTTTATCGCTACTTAGATAATCCTCGATGGGTTGCCCCAGACTTTGATAGGTTAGCAATTGGCTACGGTATATCTAAAGAGAAATCCTTAAAAATAAGTAGTCGGTTGAGGGCTGGCGATTGTCCTGAAAATACTACTTTAGAACATGGTTTAAGAAACAAATATTATAAATCTTCTTGGGTTTTAAAATATAAAAAAGGACATGGGATAAGGCTTTATTTAATTAGTAATAACGGTGGTGTTGATTTTAGGCATATTAAAGTTGACTTCACTCCCTCTTATTTTAGGGATAGTGAGTTAGCCGAGTTTTTTAATTGGTTTAACGAGCTACTAGGGAGCGAGCGTAAACGCGCGACAAAAGACTCTATTATATCGTTAATGGAAAATGGTCTTCAATTACATAATGTATTTGCACCTCAAATCCTTCATAACAGTTTATTTGGAAAGGAAGAGAAGTATAATTGGAAAATAAAAGGTAAAGAGCAACCGTTTACTCAGGCCACTTATGATATTTTTAAAGCTGAGTGCGGTGGGACCATCAAGAACAAAATTTACTGTCCGGTATCGAAGCTATTTTACCTCATATTTAAAGAACGACGTTATACCGAAGATGACGCACTTACAGTTATGGAAAACATATCACATGCAACTAGGGTCGAGAGTGTATATGTTTATTCATATAAACACTCGGCGAAAAAGTATTCTCTACTAGAGATGGAGCGTGTGCCTTGTTTCTTGAGTCAGTTTGATATCATTGCTCCCGATTCGTTAGTCGAAATGCCCATCGAAGATAGAGTCAAACTAATGGGACAGCGAACGTTGTCTGGCATAGAGAGGGGCAACACACGTAATCTTATTCTGTCTCCTAACACTCTAGAGACTAAACGCATTAAAATGCTTGAACGCTACAAAGATATTTTCTTGAACAGTTGACAGTGTTGCCAGATAGCGCAAGCAACACTCTACTGTAGACGTGTTAAGTAATGTGTATTAGCAATTTTGTAATACTGTGAAGATAGCGTTTTGCGCAGACTCTCTAAATTCACGACCAATTCTTGGTGTGTATGAAGGGTGGGGGGCTGATATTACAGTTGTTTTAAAATCGCCTTTTTGCAGGCTACCTACTGAAAACTTGAACGTTACTTTACCTCTCACTTCGTGATGCTGTATGTCTGTTAAGTTTGAAGAGTGTAGTAGCCAATTCTTTGATGATGGGCTATTAGAGCTCTTGGGAACAAGAACAACCTTTGGCTTGAAGTACTCTATTATCTGATTGTTCAGCTCGTAAGAAAACTGAATAGCTCTCTCTAAAAGCGCTTTATCGTATTTAGCCAACTGAGAAGTGAAGCTTTTAAAATCCTTACTTCCCCACAGCACTATGTTAGCCATGAGCGTTTTGTGTTCGCCAAACCGCTTATTGAATATTTCTGAGTAGAATTGCCACTTGTTGTTTGGCTTGTTAATAGGATCCCACAACGGGGCATTCACACCATCGCTATTTCTGTACGCTTCGCTGAAGTTGTCGTTCATGGCTTGTTGCACAAACCCCTCGTAGTGAGAAGGGGAGGAAGGAGTCAAAATAGCGTCGAGAGATTCAGGAACATTAGGATTTGAGCCTAACCAAATCACATCGACTGATTCGGTATTGAGCTTACTTAATACTTTTTCTGTCTCGATTTCTCCAAAGATAGAGCCTCTAAACGGTATCGAATAAGAGCCTGTACCTCTCTTGAGCGCTTTATTTTCTTGGTTTTCTACAAAATCAGAAATACTATTGTTTATTACTCCAAATATATTCAACGTCATGTCCCTATGATTTGCTAGCGTATTCTTGAGTGAGCGACTTTTTAAATTTTAGGTATGCTTTTTATGAACTAAAGATGCGGTAATGCTTATCTTGCTTCCAAGTGCATTGACTCGGTATAAGGTTAAATTTATCACATATCAAAGTTTGAAGCTCCCTGCTTTTTATCACGTTTCTGTCTGCATAAATGTTAAAGAATGTTGAGTCTCCAGAGTAGATTACTCTACCCCTGCTGATTTCTTGATATTCAACAGCAATGAGCTCAGGAAAACACGGAAGGTATATTCTATGCTCTTCCCACTCTACTAAATGGCTAAAGTCACTGTCATAGAGTGAAAGGCTATCAGGCTCTGCACTATTCAAAGGCATTGCTTTAGCAAGTACAGTCGACTTGTAGACCCAAAAAATACCAATATGAGGCAGCTTAGTTTTCATCTTGTATATCTCCAACATGTTGACGTCACCCAACTGTCTTGACAGAGATTTACAACCCTTTAATTATTTTAAATTTGCTGCTGACGTGAGCGCTATTCGCTTGCATGACATATCGTAATCAAAAGCGGAAAGCTAACTTCTTATCTTTACTCGAATAGGTAACGTTAATGTGCATTAACATGAACTATTTAACATGAAAGTAACTCTGCTACGGTTCTAGATCAGAAAGAGAATTATCACAATTATTATAGTGCCCCTTCATAGATTTCAGTCATCTGTGGAGCCTCTTCAGATTTTTAGGAAACCTCCCCTAAAGAAGCTTGCTATGCCAGGAATGAGTGGTTGTTAACAAACAAAGTATACTTCAGAATTCATACTCGAAGCGGTATTACTCTGCTAGAAACCTGATATTATTGGTCGTCAGATTGCTTTAGATATTAGTATTTTTCTTAGTCTACCTAACTGCTGAAAACATCATGCTGCGCAATCTAAAGATAAAACACATAAGAGCAGTGATCCCCGTTGTGACGCGGGGATAGCAGATTAAAACATGAACTTGCCAAGGTCAAAAAATGACCGGTATTTTTACGCGAAGCGACAACGTTTTTAGCCAAAAAGTTACAGTAAGGTATCTAGCGATATCGAGTTTCCGATATGCCTTTCTACTAGTCTATTGTACCGTTTATTCGAAAATGGAGCCTTAGATGATTTGGTGAACTCAAAGAAGCGATGCGAACCAACTTCATGCTCATAAGCATAGCATCACGGTTATGGCATGAGCCAGATAATATTTACTTTGTTGTTCATTGATGCGCTCACTGTAAGGAGATCAGATAGCAATTGGAAAAGCTACCTCTTGGGTCAACGGTGATTTTATCTTTCAGTATTGGACTTGCTTTTACACTTGTTGTAGGGGGTATTACAGGTTTTGGTACGAGCGAGACGCAATAATTGTGACAGGCTTATTGAAAATGCATTTTGTATTCTCCTATTCCTTCGGTGTACTTATTTTACATTGCCGGATTATGTATGAGCAGGCTTCGCAGTAGATTTCTGTTTTTCTGACAAGATTTAGCAACTTAATTGAAATACATGGCTTTTTAATACAGAGTTCCTCTTGTGAATCAGAAAGCTGACCATTTAGGCATTGACTACAATCATATTTTAAGAGAACATAGATTGCCAATAGAGGAATCTTGTGTTGAAAACGAATTACCGCATTAGCAAAAATCTAAAAGTGGTCTTAGCCGCTTTTTTGTTGTGCGCACAATTTTTGTTGATTGTGACTGACGCGTTTTCTATTGAACAAGACCACTTGTTTAGCAATGAATTATGTACTGAAAATACATTAATCGAACTGTCCGATGCTTACGATTTAGATGCGGGAAGTGATTGTGACCATTGTTGTTCTTGTCATGGTCATTTTACACACATAGCTTTTTACTTTGATATTGAAAGCTCGTTTCTAAAAAAGTTTCCCAATTTAGTCTCAGTTTATAGTGAAGCTACACCTAATCGTTTCATTAACCAAATAGAGCGTCCTCCAAGAATTTAATCCCTGTCGTTTTTCGTTTTTTCAACTGACTAGGATTATATATCATGAAAATTTCACAGTTTCCTGTGCGCAAACTTACGCGCGCCGGGATATTGACTAGTGCATTGATGCTATCTCAAGCCAATGCATTGGCAGAACAAGTAACTTTAGATGATGCAGTTCAACTTACTCTCAACCGTCATCCAAGCTTGTTGAAATTCAGACCTCTTACTAGAGCTCTTGAGGGAGATCGCCAACAAGCTTTGCTTTCTCCAGCTTACACCGTAGGTGCTAATCTAGAAAATGTGATGGGCACAAGTTCTACTTCGGGAGTTCAAGCAGCAGAAGCAACCATCTCTCTATCTTCAGTGTATGAACTTGGTGGAAAGAAGAGTGCAAGAACACTGGTTGTGGATGCCAGAGCTGCCCTTTTAGATTCAGAGCAGTATTCAATGTCTCTCTCACTACTTGGTGGGCTCACTCAGCAGTATATTCGCGTTCTGGCACAACAGGAGCGTCTGCAAATAGCTGAGCGAAGTGTGAGCTTAGCTGAAGATGCTCTTACTGTGATCACTAATAGAATAAAAAGTGGTGCAACGAATGATGCTGAATTGTTCAGAGCTAAATCGGCTTTAAATCAAGCGAAATTAGAACTTGCGACAGCAAAGGTGAATAAAGAAATAGCCCTGCAATCTCTCACACTATTCTGGCAGGGCAATTATGAAGATATCACGCTTACTGGTTCTTTAAATTCACCCGCTAAAAATTATTCCTACGAAACACTTTTTAACCAATTCTTATCATCATCGAATGCGGATTTACTAATTAAGTCACTTGACCTGAAGGACGCTGAAATTCAGTTGGCTAAGTCTGATAATACCGCAGACCTATCTTGGTCTGTTGGTGTTAGAAGGAATCAGGGAGCTCAAGATACATCGTTAGTTTTTGGTGCCTCAATTCCACTATTTGCTGAGAAGAGGAATTCGGGTGCAGTCAAATCTGCAATTGCTAGTAAGGAGGCGGAGTTATTAGAGCGAGACACCAAGTATCTCGATGTAAAAGCGATTCTATTTAAAGCAACGAAAAGCATAAATTTTAGTTCACAGGCAGCATTGCACCTGGAAAAAGAAGTAATGCCAGATTTGAAAAGAGCATTGGAGCTGACCAAGGAGGGCTATCAAAAGGGAATTTACACTTATCAAGAATGGTTTGCTTCACGTGATGCACTTCTCCAATCTCAACGGAGTCTCATCAACTATCGCGAAGCCACCCTGCTCAATGAAGCACTTATCGAACAATGGACAGGGCAATCTCTGAAATCATTCACTTTCAATCTCCAGGATTAATTATGCTAAAGCAAATTTTATTTTTATTTCTTATCGGCACTGTGACATCTATCGCGACCGCAAGTGAAGATGTCACCAATTCAAATGACAACCAAAATATATTCCAGAAAGGTAACATCAAAATAGAAGTAAGTATCGATGAAAGCCCCGAGGGCTCTGTAATTATTGCCTCGACTTTTGAAGATGGGAAGCCATTTATCCCTGATTCCTTTTCTATAGAGCTACAGAAGTTAGGTTCAAGCTCAGAAAAATTTGAGTTTCAAACTTCAGAGGGGGTTTTGCGGTCAATAAAAGCTCTGTCTGAACCTCATTCTTTTAGGGCTACTATTTATCTGACTGACAAAAGACGAAAGTATTCCTGGGAGTGGGAAAACTTCGAGGGAAGAACACAGATCTCAAGAGCATTAACTGAAAAGTTTCAATTAGCAACCTCCGAAGTTCAGAGTGGGACCATTGAAAGACATATCGAATTGTTGGGTACTCTTGTAATTCCACCCAAGAACAAGGCTGAAGTTAATGCGCGGTTCTCGGGAGTTGTAGAAACTCTCGCTTCGGATGTTGGTGACAGCGTGAAGGCTGGCGATGTAATTGCAAAAATTCAATCAAATGACAGCTTACAAACCTACATCGTGAAAGCGCCAATTTCGGGTACGGTAGTAAGTCGAAATGTTAATGTTGGGCAGTTGGTTACCAGTGAAACGCTTTATAAAATAGTCGACGCTGAAACGCTTTGGGCAGAATTGAAAGTATTTCCATCCAAGCGGGATACAATAAAGCAGGGCTCTTATATCCACATAAAAAAAGGTTCCCGACAGCAAGATGCAAAGGTCAAATTTCTCATTCCGTCAGGTTCACTTGAACCTTATCAGATCGCAATTGTTGAAATCACTAATACCGAAGGAGAATTCTCCCCCGGCGATATGGTTACAGGTGTAGTTGATGCTCAGAAAGTCGATGTTTCGCTTCGCGTTGAGAATGAAGCTATCCAATCAATGGATGGTAACTCAGTTGTATTTTTAAACGATGGTAACACGTTTCAAGCTGTCCCTGTCGAGCTGGGTATAAAAGATGACAACTTCACTGAAGTAAAGCGTGGCTTAATCGCTGGTCAAATTTACGTATCAAAAAATAGCTTTCTGATAAAAGCGGATCTTGAAAAATCCGGTGCCTCTCACGCTCACTAATCCTGGAGACGATAAATGATTGATAATATTATTCGTCTTTCAGTAGAAAGACGCTTTTTGTTTCTTGTTCTTGCACTAATCTTAATTGGGATCGGCGTTTGGAGCTACCAGCGATTACCTATTGATGCTGTACCAGATATTACAAATGTACAGGTTCAGATTAACACCAAAGCTCCGGGGTACTCACCATTAGAAGCTGAACAACGAATAACATTTCCTGTCGAAACAGCACTATATGGCTTGCCTAACTTATCCTATACACGTTCTATATCGAGGTATGGTCTTTCACAGATTACAGTTATTTTCGAAGAAGGAACGGATATCTTTTTTGCCCGAAATTTAATCGACGAAAGACTTGCTAACCTTAAAAGTGTTTTACCTGATGGCCTTGAGCCAGAAATGGGGCCAATCGCAACAGGGCTTGGCGAAATTTTCGTATATACACTGGAAGGGAAAGATGGAGCAACGTTACCCGATGGCTCGCCGGTCACACCTATGGCTTTAAGAGAGGTACAAGATTGGATCATTCGACCACAGTTAGCCCAGGTTCCGGGAGTAGTAGAAGTAAACACTATTGGAGGTTATGACAAGCAATATCACGTCAATCCCGACCCTGTAAAAATGCTGGAGATGGGAGTCTCGCTTAAAGACATTTCTGAAGCACTATATTTAAACAATGATAATGCTGGAGCAGGCTATATTGAGAAAAATGGCGAGCAACTTCTTGTTCGCTCTCCAGGTCAATTGACAGGGATAAAGGATATCGAAAATGTCGTAGTAGGAAAAAAAGGATCTGTTCCTGTTCTAATAAAAGATATTGGAACTGTAGGCTTGGGTAAGCAGCTGAGGACCGGTGCCGCTACAAGAAATGGTAAAGAGACAGTGATGGGAACGGTCATGATGTTGCTGGGAGAAAACTCAAGGGAAGTTGCAGCTTTAACTGCCAGTAAATTAACTGAAATTCAAAGATCGTTACCAAGCTGGGTAGTTACTGAACCCGCCTATGATCGAACTACACTGGTCGACAAAGCGATAAACACTGTGCAGAAGAACCTGCTGGAAGGAGCATTACTCGTAATTGTCATATTATTTTTACTACTAGGCAATATTCGAGCGGCTCTTATTACGGCTGCGATCATACCTATTGCTATGATGATGACAATCACTGGAATGGTCCAGAGAGGTGTTTCGGCAAATCTGATGAGTTTGGGGGCTTTAGATTTTGGTCTGATTGTCGATGGCGCTGTCATCATTGTTGAAAACTGTATTAGGCGCTTATCTGAAGCGCAACAGCATCACGGCAGACTTCTTCAACTCAAGGAACGTCTAGAAGAAGTGAAAATAGCAACGATTGAAGTAATCAGGCCCAGCTTATTTGGAGTCGGGATCATAACCGCTGTTTATCTGCCTATTTTTACTTTAACAGGCGTAGAGGGAAAGATGTTTCATCCCATGGCAATAACTGTTGTTATCGCTCTTATTGCGGCAATGATTTTGTCACTGACGGTAGTGCCTGCAGCGATCGCAATTTTCATGGGGGGAAAAATCAGTGAAAAGGAGAGTTTTTTAATACGTTGGGTGAAACTGGCTTACGAACCAGCACTTAGGGCTATTCTTAAATTTAAAGCTGCTGCTCTTGGGGCTGCACTAGCGTTTGTTGTCTTCTGCGGATGGTTGGCAACAACACTTGGGTCTGAATTTATTCCTCAACTGGATGAAGGTGATGTCGCTTTACAGGCTTTACGCATAACGGGTACCGGTCTAAACCAATCAATTCAAATGCAAGAATTACTTGAAGGTGCGCTGTTAGAAATTCCAGAGGTAGCGGTAGTCTTTGCGAAAATAGGTACACCAGAAGTCGCTACAGACCCAATGCCTCCTAATGTAGCCGATAGTTTTGTAATACTTAAACCTCGCTCAGAATGGCCTGATCCAGCTAAATCTAAATCGGATCTAGTGGCTGAAATTGAATCAGTCGCCTCAAAGCTTCCCGGTAATAACTATGAATTTACCCAACCAATTCAAATGAGATTTAATGAATTGATTTCCGGCGTAAGGGCTGATGTTGCAGTCAAGGTTTTCGGTGATGACTTAGAGCAATTGTTGGATTCTGCAAATAAGGTTGCTGAGATCGCTGAGTCGATACAAGGTGCCTCAGACACCCGAGTTGAGCAAGTTGCCGGCCTTCCTATGTTGTCCATATTACCAAAACGAGATGCTCTCGCAAGGTACGGTCTTAACGTAGCAGACATTCAAGCACTCGTTTCAACCAGCATAGGGGGTAAGGAATCAGGCATAATCTATGAAGGCGATCGTCGGTTTAAAATTGTAATCAGATTATCTGAAGAGTTGCGTACAAATATTGACAAATTAGAGAGCTTACCTGTTCGTGTCGGCAATAGTTTTGTACCGCTTGAAGAGGTAGCCACTCTCGAGTTAAAGCCGGCGCCTGCACAGATCAGCCGAGAGAATGGAAAGCGCAGAGTTGTCGTAACGACTAACGTACGAGGAACCGACCTAGGAGGATTTGTCGTTGATTTACAAAAAAGACTTAAATCCGATTTAAAAATGAAGGAAGGATATTGGTTAGAGTTTGGTGGTACCTTTGAACAACTGGAATCCGCCAGCAAACGGCTGACTTTAGTCGTTCCGGTTACGCTTGCGTTGATAGTTGGCATACTCATTATGGCGTTTGGGTCTGTTAAAGACGCATTGATAATTTTCACTGGTGTACCACTAGCCTTGACTGGAGGAGTACTGGCACTCTGGATTAGAGATATGCCTCTTTCAATTTCTGCGGGAGTAGGCTTTATCGCTTTGTCCGGGGTCGCGGTTTTGAATGGACTAGTGATGGTCGCATTCATCAGACAACTCTGGCAGGAAAATGGTGATATTTATACTTCAGTAATTCGAGGGGCCATAATCCGGCTTCGACCTGTTTTGATGACTGCGTTAGTGGCCAGCTTAGGCTTTGTTCCCATGGCACTTAATACAGGAACAGGTGCTGAAGTACAAAGACCGCTCGCCACTGTAGTCATTGGGGGAATTATATCGTCAACTTTACTGACACTGTTTATATTACCTGCGCTTTATCAGCTCGCACATAACAAACGCAACTCTTAATCAAATTTTACGCCCGGTATGTTCCGGGCGCACCGGAGCCTCTATGACTCATAATCATTCAAATAGCTCAAACAAAATTGGGTGGGCTTTTCTATTAAATTTCAGCTTCACAATTATTGAATTTATTGGCGGCTGGCTAACGAACAGCACTGCTATAATGGCAGATGCTGTTCATGATCTCGGCGATTCAGTTTCTATTGGAAGCGCCTGGTGTCTCAATAGGTTAGGAGAGAGAGAGGCCGATGAAAATTTCACATATGGGTACAAGCGACTCAGCCTGTTAGGGGCATTTATTAACGGAGCCGTACTTATCCTTGGCTCAATCTGGGTATTATCAGAAGCCATTCCTCGAGTATTAGACCCGGTCGTTCCAAATACAGAAGGCATGATATTACTTGCGATTCTAGGTGTCGCTGTAAACGGCTTTGCTGTGTATAAACTCCAGGGAGGAAATACCCTAAACGAGAGAGTGTTGAACTGGCATTTATTGGAGGACGTTTTAGGCTGGGTTGCTGTATTAATTATTGCCATAGTAATGCAATTTGTCGACTGGCCAATTTTAGACCCCCTACTTTCGATTGGCTTTACGCTTTTTATATTGTTTAATGTAATTCGAAACTTATTAGCAACCTTAAAATTATTTTTGCAAGGTGTTCCAGAGAAAAACTTATACAAACAAGTGTTAGATGAACTCCGGAGTGTTGATAGAGTTGAATATATCCATGACTTAAAAATTTGGTCACTTGACGGAGAACACAATGTTATTACTATACGCGTTGGCAGTGCCTTAAAGACAGTTGAAGAATACAAGTTATTGAAGCTTGATATTTATGATAGCTTGGCCATGTTTGACTTCAGTTACAGCACAGTTGAAATAGAGTTTACTGACGAGCATTCTGCAGTTAATGAGGAGGTGAGATGAAATTCCATTACTCATTAACAATGATAGTCGACAGTAATTCAAGTTTTAATACTAAGCTAAAATTTTATTTGTGACACATTGTCTACAATCATGACTATAGATTTTCATGGAACTTTTTAGTTTGTTCCCCTCATGATTAAATTTTTTGTTAAACTGTAAGGAGAGTGTGATAGATAATAATGCGTAACTAAAGTGGTAAGAGGCAAGATTGAACACGTACCTTCGACATCAACGTTTCTTTCGTGCTCTTACGAGATGTTGAAAATAAAATATAGAGACATTAATGAAATTTATAAGTAACTATAAGATGAGCTTCTTATTTTTTATTAGTGGTATTTTGTGTTTAATCGCTTATAACATAAAAGGCTCGAGTATAGATGAAAATGGTTTTTTGGTTGAATCGTTTGGCTTCATTCCTATATTTTGGCTGTTTGAGCTGATGGCATCGCTGACTTTTGCTTTCACTTTCATTAAACTTAAAAAAATCAGCGAAAGTAAAAGCACGCGAAGAACTTTTTCTAACTGACAATTTTGCTTTGCGATTTGCTATGCAACTCCTGGCTAGTAATTGAAAACTGAACCTAAAGGTTGTTGGGTATTGCCTTTTAGTTATATCAGACTTTAACTTCTTATATTAAAGCTCGCTAATTATTGGCTTTCTATTCTTTTATACACATTGATGAATTTGCATAGTTGGACCCATGTCAGTGCGGTACCTCATCGGTGAGTCAACAGTCTCAAATCAAAAATATCTACACAATGTAGCTAACCACAACAGTGATGAAATTGCGATCGTCACTAAAACAGCCGCTGAGCCTAAATCTTTAGCTAAGCCTGACAGTGGGTGAATCTCTTTTCCAATACGGTCAATAGTTACTTCAATTGCAGTATTTATAATTTCAGCGAACAAAACGAAGAGTATGGAGGAAAGTAAAATCGCCTTTTCCATATAAGGAATTGACCAAAATGCAAGCACTCC
>NZ_JACSOE010000096.1:0-11881 GCF_014349115.1 Alteromonas sp. BZK5
AAGCTTCAAGCTCTTTCTTATTCATGTTCATCTGCCTATCCTTAACTCTCTATAGAGTAAATTGAGATAGGCAGTTACACAAAATTAGTTACAGTCTCCAACACGGGTTAATTAACGTTGGGGAACTCGATTTTGTCCAGTTCGCTCGCCGTTTCATTGCACTCACCTAATAGGTGAAGCCTATCTTCGGTTTGGTGTGTATCTATTTCTAGAAAGCCCGTTTGGCAGTAACCGGTCTCATCCAGTTTTTCATCTAGAGATGTATAAAGTTGCTCAGTCATTCTATCGCTGCTATGTGACGAGCCTTCGCGACTTTCCTGTCCTTGGCGACCGCCACGACCACTTCGTTCGCCTCCCTGACCACGGCCGCCTTTACCGCCACCTTTGGCACTGTCACGATGCTGCATTAACGGAATGCTAAAGGCGAAGAGCTTGGTACCGTCTTGCTTGATCTTCGTTTCAAAAAATATTTCATCCATGTCTAAAGGTGGTGGCCTATGAGCGCACGCACTGACAATCAAAGAGGTCGTTATTACTAATAGTGTTTTATTCATTTTATTTAACGCTTATTTGAACCACGTCACTTTGAGATTCAAACGCCTCTTTAGTTGCAGCACCCAGTGTAAGTTTCAAGTAAAGTGTGGATTTGTTTTTTAAGGTTTAGCATTCTCGCGGTGCGCTTATTGTGCAACACTTGCGTATTCATATTTTAAATCACTTGCATCCGCAATTTGCTTATTTACAGGGATAGGTTCCATGCTTTCCAACATCATTCGCTTTGCGAAAAACATCGTCGTGTCGTTAATTGCAATCTTTGTGTGTTTTGGTGTGCTCGACTTCTTGTGGCTTGGCGTTATTGCGGATGGCTGGTATCAAAGTGAAATGGCTCCTCTGCTTAGAAGCCAATTTATCACGTGGCCTTGGGTGGTTTTTTACCTCATGTATGGATGTGTGGTGTTTGTACTTGCTGTGGTGGCGAACAGAGATAAGTCGTTACTTTATGCTGGGATCGATGGCGCGCTTCTAGGGGTGGCCAGTTATGGTGCCTACAATTTAACGGCGTACAGCATTATTGAAGGTTTTACATTGTTTATCATGTTGGTTGATTGGGCGTGGGGCACGTGCCTAACCAGCGCGAGCGCTATGGCCGGCTGGTTAGGGTTTCAACTGGTTAAGGGAAAGAGTAGCGAATAATGCGTTTTAACACGCTGGCGTATTGTTTTAAAAAGCTGCCAGTGTTGTAGTGCATGCCGTGTTCTTCGAATACGGCTTTTACCTTGGGGGCCATCTCTCGGTAGCGTCTGGCTGGGATATCTGGAAACAGGTGGTGCTCAATTTGAAAGCTTAAATGCCCAGTAAGCACGTGAAACAGGTTTCCGCCCTTTATGTTCGACGAGCCCAGCGCTTGTCGGTAGTACCATTGCCCTCGGGTTTCATTAACACAATCTTCTTGTTTAAACGTTTCCACGTCGCCAGTGAAATGGCCGCAAAAGATAATAGTAGATGTCCATAAATTGCGCAGTAAATTGGCGATAAGGTTGCCGGTAAATACCCATAAAAATAACGGCCCAGCTAACAAAGGAAATAGTACATAATCTTTTACTAACTGACGTGCGCCTTTACTAAAAAAGCGTTTCTTAAGTTCATTATGGGTAACCTGATTCTTACGGTTGTCCTTCTTTTTTCCAAAAAAGACCCGCTCAGCGGCCATTTCGTGATACGACACACCCCACTGAAATAAAACACTAAGTACGATGTAAGTCGCAAACTGCCATAGGTTTTTTACACGCCATCTAAAATCGTTAGACAGGCGAAGCAAGCCGTAGCCAAAGTCTCTGTCTTTCCCAATAATATTGGTATACGTGTGATGCTCGTAATTATGAACGCGATTCCAGCTCGCACCATCGCAGGCAATATCCCACTCATAGCCTTTCGAATTAATGTGTTTGTCGTTCATCCAATCGTACTGGCCGTGCATTACGTTGTGGCCTATTTCCATATTATCGAGAATTTTTGCTGTAGCTAAACTCAATACGCCGGCAACCCAGAGCAGCGGTTGAATGAACCCCAACATTAAAAGTATCCGTCCGCTCCACTCGCAAATTCGCTGAACAAGAATAATACGTCGGATATAGGCCGCATCTTCAGCACCCACTTTTCGTTTAATGTCAGCTTTAATTTCATCAAGCTGAGCGGCAAGTAACTCGTAGTTCGGTTTCTCTTTAGTGCTCGTTGACCGAATAGCTTTGGTTTCACTTATCGGAGAATGCGCCTGTTCGATGGCTTCTTCACGGTGTTGGTTGTCTATTGCAACGCTGGTGTTCATAGTTGAATCTCCAAATCAGTAACGGCTTGTGATACACACAGCTGAATAAGTTGCTCTGCGCTATCTGAAAGCTCACCCGTGCGGGTATCTCTCACTACGCCCCGTTTCTTAACACATTGGCATTGATGACAAATTCCCATGCCACAGCCATAAGTCACAGGTTGTTCTGCTTGCTGAAGTTGTATAAGTAGGGTTTGCTGATTGTCGACAGTTAAAGATTGGCCGTTGTGTACCAAGGAAAAGGTTTCACTTTGGCTAAGACTAGAACTGCTTAGGACAGGAAGCGCAGCGAAGTGCTCGCTCGAAACAGGGACGTTGATCGTATTTGCATAACTTTCAACTTGCTCGAACATGTCATGTGGACCACACACTAACCAGTGTGCATTGGCAAAGTTACACAGATGGGCTTCTACGTCTCCGTCTTTTTGCTTGCTCAAAATATCATAGGTGAAGTGCTCACAGCGCTGACTGAACGCTGATAATTCATTGAGTAATACATGCTCGTCCGGCTTAGCAAAATAAAGTAAGTGTACCGGTGTATGGTTTAGCTGCGCGTTGTTGACGGCATCGTCAAGCATGGCAATGAAAGGAGTTATACCCGAGCCGCCCGCTATCATAAGTAGGGGCTTTTCAACCTTCGGCCAGATAAATTCCCCCATAGGGGCTGAGATATTTACCCATTGATTAGGCACAAAAGAGTGAAGATAAGGTGTTAATGCGCCCTGAGCTTTAACCTTGGTTACAAGACGAATCTGCTTTTCTTTTTGTCGGGTGTTAGCACCACTCGCTATGGTAAACACGCGAGTGGTGAGCCTGCCATTAATTTCTATGGTTAATGCGATATGTTGCCCTGCAACATGCGTTGGCCAAGACCTCTCTGGTATAAGTAACACCTCGAGCATATCCGTGCTCAGTTTTTTTACGGTCACGACCCTAGCTCTGAAATACCCATCGCGCCACGCGGGTCTAACTTGCTGCATCAGCACTTCCCAGTAGCCCTTCCAAGAGGCATGGTGAAAAATGCGATCAGTGAATTTATCTAGTAATAGTCTCAATGTAGAAATCACACCTGTATTTCGTCGGAATATCTTAAATACAAAAAGGATGAAAATATTTTAGCTTACACTTGTACGCTAACTCAGCGCACAAGTGTAAGCTTAATTTTTTCTGCGTCAAGAGGAGATGCATGAAATTTGGGATAACGTCGTCGAAATACACCGGTACTTTTGTGAAAAATGCAAAAGTGCTTTGTTAAAAGTACGGGTTCTAACCCAGCTTTAGGGCCTTATATCTACCGTTATCCAAACGTGTAAATTGCAAGAATAAAGTTTAAAGGACTGTATTATGAAACTATTTAAAACCCTATCCTTGGCTGGAAAAACGCTGAACAATCGGGTTGTTATGCCGCCAATGACCCGCTCCCGCTCAACACAGCCGGGAGATGTGCCCAACAATCTTATGGCTGAATATTACGCTCAGCGCGCAAGTGCAGGGCTTATTGTGAGTGAAGGCACACAAATTTCGGCACTCGGTAAGGGTTATACGTGGACGCCGGGTATTTATACCAAGGCGCAAATCGATGGCTGGAAGTTGGTAACAGATAAAGTCCATGAAGCGGGTGGTGTGATGTTTGCGCAACTTTGGCATGTGGGTCGCGTATCCCATCCTTCAAATACAGAGGGGAAGCAGCCTATTAGCGCATCGGCGATTCAAGCAAAAGGCGTAAAAGTATTTGTTGATGAAGGCGGCAACCCTGGCTTTGTTGAGTCGGTCATGCCCCGAGAAATGAGCATTGAAGATATAAAAGCTGTGGTGGAAGAGTATCGCGTTGCGGCTCGAAATGCCGTAAATGCTGGATTTGATGGCATTGAGTTGCATTCGGCTAATGGTTACTTGCTTAACCAGTTTATTGATTCTCAAAGTAATACAAGAACTGATGAATACGGCGGAAGTGTACAGAACCGTATTCGATTCTTGAAAGAAGTGGTGCAGGCTGTGTCTGAGGAAATTGGCGCTGATAAAGTAGGTGTACGTTTGGCGCCCCTAACAACATTAAACGGGACGGTCGACGACAATCCCGAAGAGACCTATCTTGCTATTGCTTCCATGCTTAATAGATTCAAGATTGGCTATATGCATATTGCTGAAGCCGACTGGGATGATGCGCCGCAAATGCCAATATCATTCAAGATGGCTATTCGGGAAGCCTATAGCGGTCTGCTCATTTATGCCGGAAAGTACGACACAGAGCGTGCCGAACAAGCTCTAACTGAAGGGTGGGCAGATATGATTGGTTTTGGTCGACCTTTCGTGGCGAACCCAGATTTACCCTACAGACTGGCGAATAATGTACCGCTGAATGAGCACAACCCCGATACGTTATTTGGCGGTGGTGAGAAGGGCTACACAGATTATTCTTTTGCTAAATAGCCGGAAATTCCAGCGGGTGTGTAAAAAACACTTTGCTCAGGAAAAAGGGGCAATCCATTAAAAGTGAGCATGGCTCTTTTTTTACCAGAACGAACAGCACTTAAAACATGTTGTTCGTTCTAAAGCTTACTTTCGTCAGTCAGCAGTTAGACTCATTACGTAACAGTTATACGCAGTGATGTGTTAACACCGTTGATACTCTTCGAGTCATTTCTGCACTTTACGGTTAATATTTACGATTGCGATATAGCCAAGTGAAAATTCCGCTTCCCGCTATCAACATTGAGGTGGCAAGCCACAATTTTGAAATGGGCGTGCCGTTGGGGCACTGCAACGCCATCGTCGCTCCGGCTAGGTTCTGGCAATCGACGAGTTGACCCAAGGCCAATACAAAAAGACCGAGGAGTACGCCGATAACGGCATAAGACATATTATTGAACGACATACTTTTCCTAAAAGATTTTCCAAACAATTCGCACTCTAAACGCACGCGACACTAAGCAATAATGCTCCAAACTAGTGCAGCTGTAGGCTGCCTTTTCAAACATTTACTCTATTTGTATGGGCTAAGAAAGCCTACCCAGCAGTATGTGCGCGCCATTGAACGGTGAAAATACTCGCTTCAACGAAGGTGCTTAAAATCCATACGAAAATTAGCACAAGCTCAGTGTCGCAATATTTGCGCCAACCCCTATCAAAATTCCTTCAAATTCGGTACTATCCGCGGTCTTAAATTTTTAACGAAATAAGCGGACTATGTTTGAAATAAACCCCGTTATGAATGCGATAAAAGATATCCGCGAGCGCACTGAAGCGCTTAGGGGGTATCTTTGACTTTGATGCAAAGTCAGAGCGTTTAGAAGAAGTTAGCCGAGAGTTAGAAAGTCCTGACGTTTGGAACGAGCCAGACAGAGCGCAGGCCCTTGGCAAAGAAAAAGTGGCCTTGGAGCAAATCGTAGAGACGATCCACAAGCTCGATCAGGGAACTGAAGACGTTGAAGGTCTTGTTGAATTGGCTGTTGAAGCCGAAGATGAAGATACCTTCGTTGAGGCCCAAAGTGAGCTTGAAGGCTTAATTGAGCAGCTAGAAGTGCTTGAGTTTCGCCGCATGTTTTCTGGTCCTAACGACGAAAACGACTGCTATATTGATATTCAGTCGGGCTCTGGTGGTACAGAAGCACAAGATTGGGCCAATATGCTGCTGCGCATGTATTTGCGTTGGGGCGAAGCGCACGGTTTCAAAACGGAACTTATTGAAGTGTCGGAAGGTGAAGTCGCGGGCATTAAAAGTGCTACGCTGCGCGTTCAGGGCGAATATGCGTTTGGCTGGCTACGCACAGAAACAGGCGTACACCGCTTAGTACGTAAATCGCCGTTTGACTCGGGCAACCGCCGTCATACGTCGTTTTCATCTGCGTTTGTATATCCTGAAATTGATGATGACATCGATATTGAAATCAACCCGTCTGATTTACGTATAGACACCTATCGCGCATCGGGCGCGGGTGGCCAGCACGTAAACAGAACAGATTCAGCGGTACGTATTACCCATGAACCTACGGGCATTGTGGTGCAGTGTCAGAACGACCGTTCGCAGCACAAAAACAAAGACCAGGCGATGAAGCAGTTAAAAGCCAAACTTTATGAGTTTGAACTGCAAAAACAAAACGCCGAAAAACAAGCGATGGAAGACAGCAAGTCTGATATCGGCTGGGGAAGCCAAATACGTTCTTACGTTTTGGACGACTCCCGCATTAAAGATTTGCGTACTGGCGTGGAAACACGCAACACTCAAGCCGTGCTGGATGGCGACTTGGACAAATTTATTGAAGCCAGCCTGAAATCTGGGCTGTAAACCGAACAACGAAGTGAAAGGTTATGACTGACCAACAAACAGACGATAACAAATTGATTGCAGAGCGCCGTGCTAAGCTAAGCGCTATTCGCGAGCAGTGCCGTGCAAACGGTTTCCCAAACAGCTTCCGTCGCGAAAACTATGCGGATGAGCTTCAAGCTAAGTTCGGTGAATTCGACAAAGAAACGCTACAAGAGCAGGGTAACAAAGTAAGCATCGCTGGCCGTATTATGGCAAAGCGTGGCCCTTTCATGCTGCTTCAAGATATGACTGGCCGCATTCAGGCATATGCAGATAAAGACACGCAAAAAGCGCTTAAAGCAAAATATGGTGCACTAGATATTGGTGACATTATTGGCGTGGCGGGTGACCTACATAAGTCAGGTAAAGGCGACCTTTACGTGAACATGGAGCAATACGAGTTGCTAACTAAAGCACTTCGTCCATTGCCAGAAAAATTCCACGGTTTGAGTGACCAGGAAACGAAATATCGCCAGCGCTACGTTGATTTGATCACAAGTGAACAAACGCGCAAAACGTTCATGATCCGTAGCAAGATCGTAAACGGTATTCGCAATTATCTTACCGAACGTGACTACCTTGAAGTAGAAACGCCAATGCTACAGGTTATTCCTGGTGGCGCGACAGCGAAGCCGTTTGTGACTCACCACAATGCGTTAGACATCGATATGTACCTGCGTATTGCACCAGAGCTTTATCTTAAGCGCCTAGTGGTTGGTGGTTTTGAGCGTGTGTTCGAAATTAACCGTAACTTCCGTAACGAAGGTTTATCAACACGTCACAACCCAGAGTTTACTATGCTTGAATTCTACCAAGCGTATGCAGACTATAATGACCTGATGAACCTGACTGAAGATATGCTGCGCACGCTGGCAGAAGATATTCTTGGTACAAGCATTATCAAAAATACAACCAAAGATACTGAAGGTAACGTAACGTCTGAAGTTGAATACGATTTTGGTAAGCCGTTTGACCGCTTAAGCATGGGCGAAGCTATTCTTAAGTATTGGCCAGAAGCTAACGAGGAAGCTATCCGCGACCCAGAGGCGAATCTTGACGCGCTTAAAGCAATGGCGAAACAGCTTCACATTAAAGAGCCTGAAGTTGACGGCATTTGGGGTGCGGGTAAGTACCTTTGCGAAATCTTCGAAGCAACCGCGGAAGAGAAGCTTATCCAACCTACGTTTATTACAGAATATCCGTGGGAAGTATCGCCGCTTGCGCGCCGTAACGACAATAACCCATTCATTACCGACCGCTTCGAGTTTTTTGTAGGTGGACGTGAGTTAGCGAATGGCTTTAGCGAACTTAACGACCCAGAAGATCAGGCGGAACGTTTTGCGAAGCAGGTTGAGGAGAAAGACGCTGGTGACGACGAAGCCATGCACTTTGACGACGATTACATTCGCGCGCTTGAATATGGTTTGCCGCCAACAGCGGGGGAAGGTATCGGGATTGACCGTCTAGCTATGCTATTTACTGATAGCTCTACCATTAAAGATGTTATCTTGTTCCCACACATGAAGCCTCAGGCGCCAAAAGACGCGCAAGAAGCGGGTGAACAAGAATAATCTTAATCCTTAAATGGCGTGATTTAGGTGCTCGGCGCTGTTAAAACTTCAGCGCCTTAACACGCTCTACTAAAAGGGTATTCTCGGGAACGGGAATACCCTTTTTTGTTGCCATATCTACAATGTAACCGTTGATGGCGTCTATTTCTGTTTGTCTACCGTGAGCAACATCCTGATGCATACTTGAGTAGTTTTCTCCGGTTGCTTTGGCTACAGACAGCACATTTTCATGAACTGACAGTGCATCAAAATCTAGCCCGTAAGCATCCGCTACCTGAGTAAACTCATTGCAAATTGAAATACGGCTTTGTTCAAATTCAGGCTTAGCAATATGCTTATTTTGGATATTGTGAAGCGCCGTTAGTGGGTTAATCACAGCATTAACGGAAAGCTTCGTCCACAATGCTCTTAGAATATTATTTTGGTATTGCACCGGCGGAAGTGCGTTATCTAACGTCGCAATTGCGCTGGCTAGCTGTGGCGCTATTTGTGAGAGGGCGGCCAATGTTTGAGGTGATGGCTTATCTACATTAGGCGCACCAATTTGCGTTGCGCCAACGCCAGTATACTTAACATGAAAATCGCCGCTCGACGCGCTTACTTTTAACGCGCCATGACTGGTTGTAGCAAGAAGCAAAGGATAATCGCCGCCAAGTAAATCTCTTGCGACCTCAAGCCCGCCCATACCGTTGTGCAGCAGCACTACGGTAGGTTGTTGCGTGAGATAGGGAAGCCATTGCAATAGGGCTGCTTTAAGTTGATATACTTTTAAGGGGAATATCAGCACATCACTTTTAGGTAACACAATAGGTGAAGGCTTCGCAGGTTTTAGCGCAGTGATTTGGCCGGTTTGCCAGTGTGCGCAAGACGGCATGGTTTTCATATCTCTGGGGTAGCAGTCATACGGCACGCCGTTTTTCTGAGCGCTCGCAGCAATTAGGCTTCCTATGGCACCGCCGCCAACTATATGTAGTTTACCCATTAGCACCTATTAAACATTCAAAGTAGCTTCTATTTTCTTATGACTATTAGCACCTATTAGGTTAGCACCTATTAGGCCATTCGCGTTTTCCCCTAGCACGCCGGCAAAAATCGTGCGGGCAGGGAAGGCCATAGATAAGTCTCAGGCGCATTAAGCCCGTTATACCAGGCCTGTACGTCGTCTTCGTTTATTACTTTACCGGTATCGAAAGGTGCAGTAACCGATAATTCACCAGAAGACAAAGGAAGGCGCAAATGCCATGCATGAAGATACAGTCTGTCTGATGCCTCACCCCCATAAAGTGTATCACCTAGAATAGGTGCGCCAATGCTTTTAAGCGCAACACGAATTTGATGGGTTTTCCCCGTGTGAGGCTTTACGATAAAGCCCCGTGTGCCGGGCTTAGCCGCGTTACTGAAAAACTGAGTAATAGCCGGGTTTTCTGAGGTTTTTAGCAAAATCCGCTGACCGCCTCGACGATTTTTCATATCGCCCATTATTATGCCTTGTTTCTTTTTAGGCTTGTGATCGCTTAGCGCCAAGTAGTATTTGCTCACACGTCGTGATGAGAAAAGCTCGCCAATTTCTCCGGCTACAGCTGCATTTTTAGCAAGACACAAGCAGCCCGACGTGCCCGTATCTAAGCGGTGGCATAGATGCAGTTCTGTTACGCCTAACTGCTTTTTCAATCGGGTGACAATGCCGTCTATTTTTTCTGGTTCGCCGTTTTCGGCAATATCTTCTCTAACATCTGCCTCATTAGTGGCATCGTGCATAGCAATGCCCATAGGCTTGTTAACAATAATGAGGTCTGTATTTTCAAAGAGAACGGGGATCGGCTGCACTAGCTATTTTCTAACTCTGAAATGGCTTCTTCATAGTCAAGTTCGTCTACCGCATCGATAATAGCCGAGCGCTTTTCTTGAGGTAGGGCAAGGGCATCTAGCCATTCATCCAGTTTGTCCTGGGCGATAAACTCGCTCGCTTTCAGCGCTGTCATTAACTGTTTTCGCGCTTGCTCAGCTGCTGCTCCATTCGCCGGTGCCGGGGCAGAAGCTGTGACTTCTGGCTCTTTGATCAACGCATCAACCGCAGCAATGGTTTCATCTAGCACTGCGACAAACGCAGGGTATTGTTCAGCCACGCGTTTGTTATTTCTAAAACCGCTTTCAATCGGTTTGCTCGCATTATGCAATGCAAAAAGCCCAAGGTTTCCTGTCACGCCTTTTAGTGTGTGAACAAGAGAGTAAGCCTCATTAAAATCACCCTTAGCAACATGCGCCTGCAAGTCAGCATCAAGAGAACGGTATTCGTCCGTAAACTTACCAAGTAGGGTGAACAACAGTTTTTTGTTACCACTTAGCTGTGACATTCCAAAATCAATATCGACTACTGTTGTTGACTGTTCCATGCAACTATCCTTTTTATTTCGCAACTTCTATTGGGCTATTTCTATTCCAAATGGAAACCGTTTGTCAGTTCATTCGTACCACTTAGCGAATTCAACTGGCTAAAGCCTATTTTACAAAAGACTATGAAGTGTGAGTGTATTTCAGAAATACACAAATTAATACAATCATAGCAAAGTCGAAGCAAGTAAAGCGCTAAAAAGTCTGGTAATCTTCGAAAATTCGCTTGCGCTATAGAGATAGCAACCTCTGTTTTCACCCAATAAGCCAAGTACCACTCAGTGAATATTGAGTGAAAAGGTAGAGTGAAGAATGTGTAGTAATTTAAAAGGAATCATCATGTCAGGAAAACTGACCCTACGTACCTTCGTTATGACCATAGGCGTCATTGCAGTAACAGCGTGTCAGCACGTACAGGAAGAGAAGACGAATAAACAACTAAACACAGTAGCTGATTCGTCGAACACCGTGTCTATTCCTTACGAAAAGTACACATTAGAAAACGGACTTACCGTCATTCTCCACGAAGACCATTCTGACCCACTGGTTCATGTTGACGTTACCTATCACGTTGGCTCTGCGCGAGAAGAGGTAGGTAAATCGGGTTTTGCTCACTTTTTTGAACACATGATGTTTCAAGGCTCAAAACACGTGGCCGATGAGCAGCATTTTAAGGTTATTACAGAATCGGGCGGTAACTTAAACGGCACAACCAATACCGATCGTACTAACTATTTTGAAACAGTGCCTGCCAACCAATTAGAAAAAGTCCTTTGGCTAGAATCTGACAGAATGGGCTACCTGTTAGAGGCCGTAGACCAAGCTAAGTTTGAAAACCAAAGAGAAACGGTTAAAAACGAGCGTGCGCAACGTGTGGACAATCAGCCCTATGGATTGCGTTTCGAGCTTAATGGTGAAGCGCTATATCCTGAGGGGCACCCATACTCGTGGATGACTATCGGCTATGTAGAAGATTTAGACCGGGTTGACGTCAATGACCTAAAAGCCTTTTTTAAGCGCTGGTATGGCCCGAACAATGCGGTCCTAACTATTGGTGGCGATATCGACGTAGCCAAAACCAAAGCGTGGGTGAATAAGTACTTTGGGGAAATCCCAACAGGACCGAAAGTAGAAGAGCCCGAGCCTCAGCCAGTAACGTTAGACGAAACCCGTTATGTAACGTTAGAAGATAAAGTTCATCTTCCGCTTCTGCAAATAACTTATCCTACAGTGTATGGTCGCCATGAAGACGAAGCGCCACTGGACGTGTTGGCCGATATTTTAGGC
>NZ_JACSOE010000097.1:0-11438 GCF_014349115.1 Alteromonas sp. BZK5
CTTCTGAAGCTAAGTGGAACTCTGGCGAAGAGTTTGAAGGCGGCAACATGGCACACCGCCCTGGCGTTAAAGGCGGTTACTTCCCAGTGCCACCAGTGGACTCTGCGCACGATATCCGTGCTGCAATGTGCCTAGTTATGGAAGAAATGGGCCTTGTTATCGAAGCGCACCACCACGAAGTGGCAACTGCTGGCCAAAACGAAATTGCTTGCGAATTTAACACGCTAGTTAAGAAAGCTGACGAAATCCAAGTTTACAAGTATGTTGTTCACAACGTTGCACACGCATACGGTCAAACTGCTACCTTTATGCCTAAGCCGCTTGTTGGCGATAATGGTTCTGGTATGCATTGCCACCAGTCTATTTCTAAAGATGGCGTAAACATCTTTGCGGGTGACAAGTACGCAGGCCTTTCTGAAGAAGCACTTTACTACATTGGTGGTATCATCAAGCACGCACGCGCAATCAACGCGTTTGCTAATGCTTCTACTAACTCATACAAGCGTCTGGTTCCTGGATTCGAAGCACCGGTAATGCTTGCATACTCTGCACGTAACCGTTCTGCGTCTATTCGTATTCCTCACGTAACTAGCGATAAAGCGCGTCGTATTGAAGTACGTTTCCCTGACCCAACAGCTAACCCATACCTAGCGTTCACCGCTATGCTTATGGCCGGTATCGACGGTATTAAGAACAAGATCCATCCTGGTGATTCAATGGATAAAGACTTGTACGACCTACCGCCAGAAGAAGCTGCTGAAATTCCAACAGTTGCAAGCTCGCTAGAGATGGCGCTTGAAGCCCTTGATAACGACCGCGACTTCCTTAAAGCAGGTGGCGTTATGACTGACGACATGATTGATGCATACATCGACCTTAAGTCTGAAGAAGTAACTAAACTTAACATGACTACTCACCCAGTTGAGTTCGACATGTACTACAGCGTGTAAATCCGCACTGTATAGCAATTTATACTAAAGCCCGCTCTGCGGGCTTTTTTTATGCGTACGATTTATCTACTATGTTTTTATAGCTATGCTAACGAATACTCTTTCATGCTGCATCAACTGCGCACAGGGCTTTGCCCCGCTTGCATTTGCATATATCTAAAGAGGTTATCAATAAGCCAAACGTAGCAAGCTATGTGAATTAGCCAGCTAGCCAAAACCACATTGATTAGGTAACGACACGTGCACAACATGACGCGACACATTTGCTTAATTTCGCTATTACTAAGTAGCGGCAACGGCTTACTGCCTGTGCAAGCGGAAATGCTGAGCCAAGAAAGTACCCAGCAAGAAGCACAAGAAAGCGAAACCGGACAAAGCGGCAATGCAACATCAACTGCAACTGCTTCTCCAACGACCATATACAAGGTGGTAGGTAAAGACGGCTCTGTGACTTACACTGACAAGCCGCAGCAAAACGCTGAAGCACTAGCTTTCGATGTCAAAACGCAGAATGTGGTAACTGCGGCAAAGGTTACCTCACCTCCCCCTGCGAAGCCGGCTGCCCCCAAGCCCAACTATCGCGTAGTCATTAAGTCACCTGCACCAGAAGCGACAATTCGCAATAACTTGGGTGAATTCACTATCTCTGCCGCACAACCTGGTGCACCCAAAGCGCCAATCTACCGATTAATTTTTGACGACGCCCCATTAACTAGCAATAGTTCAGGCGTCTTTAAGCTTTCTGGTATCCATCGTGGGGCACATACTTATAAAGTTGAACTCACGAACAATACGGGCAAGACTCTTGCATCGTCTCCATTACAAACCCTTTACCTGCATCAGGCATCGGCGTTAATTAATAACTAATAGCGTGCAACCACTGTTATGTATGCGCACCATAGAGGTTCAGTGAACATTTCTTCTTGAGCTCTTTATTCGCGCAACGCATCATTGCAAGCTACAATGCACAATTATGGTGCAAAGGAGACGAGCTCGGATGCATTCCACCGAGTTAGAAACACAACAGCTAATCAATAGCCTAAATACCGCACTGGTAATGGTAGACAACAAACTTACGATTGTTTATGCCAACCACGCTGGTGAAGCTTTGTTTGAGACTGGATTAAAACAACTTATTGGGCATCCACTTCAAGATTTTTTCTTGCCGGGCACAATAGAAACCACCCGACTGAAAGCTGCCATCAGAAAAGGTGAAGATTTCACCGAAAACGAAATTAAGTTGGCTTTTCGAGATAACCGCTATGTATCTGCCGACCTAACCGTTACCAATTTGCACTTCGAAGACGGCCCACGACTGCTATTTGAAGTTAAAAAGATTGACCAGCAAAAGCGAATTTCTCGAGAAACTTTACAAAACGCGCAGCATTACGCAGCACGGGAATTGGTTCGCGGTCTGGCTCACGAGATTAAAAATCCGCTTGGTGGTATTCGCGGCGCGGCACAGTTGTTAGAGAAAGAGCTAATTGATGAGCACAAAGAATTCACTAGCATGATCATCGAGCAGTCTGATCGGCTACGGAACTTGGTAGATCGCTTACTTGGGCCAAATTCACTGCCTCGGTTTGAAGAAAGCAATGTGCACCAAGCTCTTGAAAAAATCCGCAGCTTAATGCGCTTTGACTCAGATAATCCTATCACCATAATCCGTGATTATGACCCCAGTATTCCACCGCTTATGCTAGATCCCGACATGATTCAGCAAGCGGTACTTAATATTGTGCGAAATAGCGTTCAGGCATTAACAGAAAGCCAAACGCCTAACCCAGAAATCAGGTTAATAACGCGAATAGAGCGCCAAATGACAATTCAAACGAAGCGTCATGCGCTGGTAGCAAAAATAAAAATTATAGATAACGGCCCAGGCATTCCTGCTGAAGTTAAAGACACTCTTTTCTACCCCATGGTCACAAGCAAACAAAATGGCTCTGGGCTGGGTTTGTCGATTTCACAAACCCTTATAAACCACCACGGCGGCAAAATAGATGTAGATAGCTACCCTGGTCACACTGAGTTCGTAATTTACATACCAATAGATCGTAAGGAGACAGACGATGACGAATGAGTCTGTGTGGATTGTCGATGATGACAGTTCTATTCGTTGGGTGCTGCAAAAGGCCTTACAAGCAGCAGATATCAGCTGCTTAAGTTTTGAAAACCCTGAAGATTTATTGCTTCAACTTCAAAGCGGCCAAGCCCCTGAAGTCATCATTTCAGATATAAGAATGCCACAAATGGACGGCATGACGTTACTGAACGAAGTACATGCTTCGCACCCTATGCTCCCCGTTATCATTATGACGGCGCATTCGGATTTAGACAGCGCAGTTAACGCATATCAAAAAGGTGCCTTTGAGTATTTGCCAAAGCCATTTGATATCGACGAGGCTGTCACCTTAACCCAGCGGGCGCTGGCACATTCCAGAGAGCAGTCCACCGTATCTAAAGCGCAAGTTGAAGACGTAGTAACGGAAATTATTGGCGAAGCACCTGCCATGCAGGAAGTATTTCGTGCCATAGGTCGCCTGTCGCGCTCTTCAATTAGCGTGCTTATTAACGGGCAATCGGGTACGGGTAAAGAACTTGTCGCGCACGCCCTTCACAGGCACAGCCCAAGAGCAAGTAAACCTTTCATCGCCCTCAATATGGCCGCCATTCCTGCTGACCTTGTAGAGTCAGAACTATTTGGCCATGAAAAGGGCGCGTTTACCGGAGCCCAGGCAGCTCGCCAAGGCCGCTTCGAGCAAGCCGACGGCGGTACACTGTTTTTAGATGAAATAGGTGATATGCCGTTAGATGTACAAACCCGCCTTTTACGCGTGCTTGCAGACGGTCAGTTTTATCGTGTCGGTGGCCATCAATCAGTGAGTGTGGACGTACGCATCATTGCTGCAACTCACCAGAATTTAGAACAAAGGGTTGCTGAAGGTAAGTTTAGGGAAGATTTGTTCCACCGCTTAAACGTTATCCGAGTGCACCTTCCATCACTTAACGAGCGCCGCGAAGATATTCCGTTACTAACCCGTCACTTCTTGCGCCGAGCAGCCAAAGAACTTGATGTAGAAGCTAAAAGCATATCGAAAGACGCTGAGCGCGTAATGTCTCAGCTACCATGGCCTGGAAACGTAAGGCAGCTAGAAAACGTATGTCGCTGGTTAACGGTGATGGCTAGCGGTCAAGAAGTACTGCCCAGCGATCTGCCACCAGAAATTCACAGCGATAGCAGTATTGAAAAACCTAGCGCTGAATCGGGTGAGTGGCCAGATTTATTGGCAAGCTGGACCGATAAACAGCTTCGCGACGGCCATCACAATATTCTTAACGACGCGATGCTGACGTTTGAGCGAATTATGCTAGAGCGAGCACTTCAGCACACTCATGGCCACAAACAAGATGCGGCTAAACGCTTAGGTTGGGGAAGAAACACCCTAACAAGAAAGTTAAAAGAATTGGGTGTGAACTAACCCTAATGATTACGCCGTAAGCTAGCAGGGAACTCACTGCTAGCTTATGAGCGGCTTGCAACCTAATGTCCTTTCGACAATAGCGCCGTCATTCCCTGATTGAAATGCCTTACCCACTTCATACTAAACTGGCCTTTGGCGCTTCGATTTATTTCTATCACCGCCTCTTTTTTGGAAAGTACGTTATTTTCATTGTGCGCTCTTGGGTGTGTCATTGCATCGTAGGTATCAACAATGGCTAATAACTTCGCACCTTCACATATATCGTCTTCTTTTAGCCCCAATGGATAACCTGTTCCGTCAGTACGCTCATGGTGCTGCATCACGATTTTGCGCGCCATATCCCATTGATCTAGGTGCTCTAACAAACGGGCACTTTTATACACATGAGAGCGCATAAGATTAAATTCGATATCGCTTAGCGCATCGCCTTTGTGCAAAAGCTTCAATGGCATGAAGGCCATTCCGAAGTCATGCACATAGCTGGCTACGGCAAGCTGATCTTCGTCGATAGGGTTTTCGGCCACATCGTTAATATACATAGCCAGTTTGGCAATGCGATCACCACGACCAGACCAGTAGTTAGAGCGGCGTTCAATGGTTTGCATTAAGTCGCGGAAAAATAGAATATCTTGCTTCTTTTCACTACTAATATCTTTAGGGATACCTGTAGCCGCTAACGTAGGGGGCTTTATCTGAACGTTTTGTGGGTCGTCTTCATCCGCAACAATATCTAACGCGGGGTTAAGTAATAAGACCGCTTCGGTAAGGCGTTTTTCATGCTCAGCAGTATTTTCAGGTGTCACACGACCGATGGCTAAAACCAGCTGATTGTGAAGGTTGTCATCGTACTCGGCTTTGCCACTGGCCATTACAGCCTCTACGAAGGCTTTTACTCTGTCCATAGTAAGCAATACCAAGTCACTCATAGTACATGTGTACGCCACCTGCCCTTTGCGCAAATAATCTAGCAAGTCTTCTACATGCTGCAAAAGCGGGATCATGGGCGAGAAATTAACCAGGCCTAAATCACCTTTAATGGTGTGGATTGAGCGAAACAGAGCACGCTGCAATTCGTTGTCTTCCGGACGAAGCTCTAGTTCAATCAAGGTTTGTTCACTTGATTCATAGAGTTCGTTTATTTCCTCCATAAGGTCAGCAAGAATATCTTCTTCTAGGTCGTCTGGAGTAAATGTCTGCATATAGTGGTTACCGAGTTAGGTTCGATTGCGCTTTTTATTATTGTAATTGGGTATCGGCAAAATTTCCTCATACTAAAGGTGAGAAACATAGCCACGTTTCCAACTTATTGCTCAACTATACCTTCCGCACTGTAAAAACTCATCGGACAAGTGTACGCTGAAACTTCATCTATACTGCGCGCGTCAATTGTATCTAGGAGTTGTTTTGATCGCTTTATTCCGCATTCCGGCACTTTTTATCGCTTTTTTACTCATTAACATCGTTCTGCTAATTGTTTGTATCGCACGACCTTTTCACAAAGATAACGTGCATATTGCGGGTAGTATGTATTCACTTATGGCTAAGATCGTAGGTCTCAAAATTATTATAAAGAAAGATCCTGCGGTTAAAATTAACGAGCCCTATGTTTACATCGCCAATCATCAAAACAGTTTCGACGTTATCACTATCTGTAAAGCTGCATTGCCCGGCGTGGTAACCATTGGCAAAAAGAGCTTAAAGTGGATCCCTATTTTCGGCCAAATATATTGGTTGTCAGGCAATATCATGATTGACAGAAAGAATTCAGGTAAAGCCCGTAATACACTCGACATTGCTGCAAAACGCATTGCGAAAAAGAAAACGTCGGTATGGCTATTCCCAGAAGGTACACGAAGCTATGGCAGGGGCATATTACCTTTCAAACAAGGTGCGTTTCGCCTAGCTAAGACCACCAACGAGCCTGTCGTCATGGTAACCGCCAGCAATTTGCACAATAAAGTAAAATGGAACCGTTGGGATAACGGCATTGTGCTTATTGATATTGCCGCCCCTCAGGCTTTGAACGAAGACAAGACAATTAAAGAGTGGATGGTGCATTTTAACGATGAAATGAAACAAAAGTTTGATGCGCTTAATACACAGGTCGATGAACTGGAAAAAAGCAGGTAAACTTGCGTCAAAATTGCTAACGAGTGTTTAATATGACCCAGTTCGATGAAAGAGAAGAGTGGTACGAGTTTAACCAAGAAACTATTGATGCCCTTCTAGAAGACGGCAGCCAAGCCGATGCCGACTATACCATTGAGCACCACTTCGCCAGCACTGACTTCGACGTGCTAGAAAAGGCAGCTGTTGATGCGTTTAAAGCTGGTTTTGAAGTCACCGACGCAGAAGAGCTTATTCTTGATGATGGCGAAACCATTTTCTGCTTCGACGCGGTTGCAGAGCGAAAGCTAGATATTGAAAAACTTAATGCGGACTCTGACACCTTGCTTAAAATTGCCGACAAGCATGATGTAACCTACGACGGTTGGGGTACTTACTTCGAGCCGCGTGAAGAAGGTGAATACGAAGAAGAAGATCACTACTTCGACGACTGATCTCTAAGGCACACTCACCGTTTTAACTGAGAAGGCGTTAAGTTAGCCTTCAGCTTTTGTTCATCTTTTTCCGTCAACAATGACACTGTCATTATCGATTGGAAAAGGATGGACAGATGAAAAAGCTACTTTTCTCACTTACTACATATTCTGCTATTGCAACAATACAGCTTGCGCTTATGTCACCTGTGCATGCCAGTACCGAAAATAGCGCACAAAACAAAAACGTTACCTCTAACGAATACCGTTACGACAAACCATTTGTTGCCGCTGAATCGCTGCTGCCTAAAACCTCTGGTGCATTGACAAGCGAAGAAACAATCTCTCAAGCTGTTGATGACGTTGAGACTGATCAACAGTCCCTTACCAAGGCGGGTAAGCATCAACAGCATTTGGCCGTGAGTAAGTCCTCTAGCGATATCGTAGTCAGCAGTATTAATGAGTTTTGGATTTATGAAAGCTGGGTAACGCTTGAGCAAGACATTGATTACGATGGTTATCACTCCACGTTTTCGATTGAGTTTGACGCCGACACCATTTTCACTCGCGCGCCAGTATACGCGGTCCTGTATTTGGGCAAAAACGACGTCTACGAGTCTATTCACGTGTCGTCTGAATTTTACATTTACTCAGAAGACTCAACAGATACCTTTACCATTGAAAGCACATTAGTTTCTGGCTATCCGCCCGGTGAGTACGACATTCTATTAGAGCTTTATGATGCAGATACCGAAATGCTTGTGGCGTATACCGATGCCTATGATGACAGCGCACTCGCCTATCTTCCCCTTGAAAGTGAAAATAATGAATATGTGGTTGAAGATACGGTAGTCATAGTAGAAGAGCATGGCGGAGCATGGTCTTTACTCCCACTGTGTCTATTAGGTGGCATTGTACTTGTTAGACGCAGAATCAAGCGGAATATCTAAGCCTTAGCTAGTGACGATCATATCGAAAAGATAGCTGATTCCCTGCTATTTCGCGTTCAGTTATCTTTTTGAGTGGAGTCTATTTCTTCAACCTCTACTACAACCTTTTCTACTAGCTTCACTCTTCCCTGCTTCACTAGTGCTTGTCTTAATACATACTCTATTTGCGCATTTACACTGCGCAAGTCATCGGCAGCCCATCGCTCCATGGCGGCAAGTACATTTTCATTTATCCTAAGTGGATACGCTTTTTTCTTTGCCAAAATTACAAACCTTATGTGCCGCAGTGCATTGCTGCGGCACTACAATTTCAAACTTAAATTAAAAAAACGAGCTAGTAGATTGTACCTGTATTAATAACCGGTTGCGTCGACTTATCACCACACAGCACAACTAATAAATTGCTGATCATCGTCGCCTTACGCTCTTCATCAAGCTCTACTACACCCTTTTCATTTAATCGCTGAAGTGCCATTTCTACGGTTCCCACAGCACCATCTACAATTTGCTTCCGGGCAGCCACAATAGCTGATGCTTGTTGACGCTGAAGCATGGCACTTGCGATTTCTTGCGCGTAGGCAAGGTGGCTGATACGAGACTCCAAAATTGTGATCCCAGCTTTCGCAAGGCGAGCTTGGATCTCTTCTTGTAAACGCGCTGATATCTCTATTGGGTGGCTACGAAGTGCGACTTCCGCTTGCTCGTCGTCACGCGGATCGTAAGGAAAGCTACTTGCCATATTGCGGATCGCGGACTCACTTTGAATTCGCACAAAACTTTCGTAATCGTCTACGTCAAACATTGCTTCAGCAGTATCGCTCACTTTCCACACGACAATAGAGGCTATTTCAATGGGGTTTCCTTGATTGTCGTTAACTTTAATTCTGGCACTTTCAAAGTTTCTTATGCGCAAAGAAATATTAGCTCTACGGAACAAAGGAATTGTCCAGCGTAATCCAACATCAGAGACAGTACCTACATAGCTGCCGAAAAACGTCATGACCTTAGCTTGGTTGGGTTGCACCATGAAATAGCCCAACCACAAACTTCCCACTAAAACGCTTAGAATTACACCAGCTTCGGGGTTACCCGACACTGCATAGAAAAACGTAGCAACCTGTGCGACTAGCAAAACACAGATCATCAAATAACCATTTACCGAAAACCCTTTCTTTTCTTTCATACCACTCACCTTTGATATCATTTTGATATCTTTATAATACAAAATTTAACTACTCGCTAATTTTGATGTGTTACCAAATATGTCAAAGCAACATTTTATTTTTAACTATGGGGTAACATTTTTTGGTAACTCTATGAAATAGATGCCAGAATAATGGAGGGTCATCGTTTACTATGGACGTACGTTAATGCCTTCAAACTCAGATAAAAACGTCGCTTCTTCTTTCCAGCGCCGTACCTTGTTAAAGGGCGGTCTCGCCTTTGGTCTTACTGCGGGCATTACCCCTTTTTCAATCGGAAAAGAAAAACCGACGCTGCGCGTATTAGGCACCCATGTCACGCTTCAAGAAGCCATTCGTCAGCGCGCCATAGAAGACTTAGGCATTAATATTGAGTTCGAGCCGGGTGGCAGTGCAACCGTTCTTCAAAAGGCGTCGATGAACCCCACGTCATTCGACCTTTATGAGCAGTGGTCTAATAGCATTAATGTATTGTGGCGCGCTCACGCTATTCAGCCTATAGAGAAGAAACGCCTTCAGTATTGGGAAGAAATAAACGATTTAAGCAAGACCGGAAAACTTACCGAGAACGCGCGAATGGGCGCTGGCGACGCACCGCATAAAATTATTAACGTACAGGACGACGGCACTCTAGGCGCAAACCATACTGACACAATTAGTTTTTTACCTTATGTGCACAATGTTGACTCTTTTGGCTACGACACATCAAAGTTACCCAACGAACTGCAAGGGCAAGAAGAAAGCTGGGGCTGGCTTTTAGACAGTCGCTATTCAGGAAAAGTGGGCATAGTTAACGACCCCACTATCGGACTTTTCGATTTAGCACTTGCCGCACAAGCTAAAGGATTCATTCAATTCCAAGATATCGGTGCCATGACCGAGTATGAGCTTGATGATTTGTTTAGCTTACTTATAGAGTTGAATCAGTTAAACCATTTCAATGGATTCTGGACCTCGGTCCCTGAATCTGTTGAGTTCATGAAAAGTGGACGGGTTGCAATCGAAAGCATGTTTTCGCCTGCGGTCTCTGCACTGAACGGTCAAGATATTCCGGTTACGTTTGCAGCACCGAAAGAAGGCTATCGCGGATGGCACGGTGTAATGTGCATGTCCTCTGCCACACAAGGTAGAATAAAGGACGTGGCTTACGAATATATGAATTGGTGGCTGTCGGGGTGGCCTGGCGCATTTATTGCCAGACAGGGCTATTATATTTCCAACCCTAAACGTTCAGCTCAATATCTTTCAGACGCCGAATGGAATTACTGGTACAAAGGGCAAGTAGCATCAGAGCCGCTTAAAGGGCCCGACGGAAATATTAGTGTTAGACAAGGCGCCCAGCGCACTGGTGGGAGTTATGAAGAGCGTTTTAGTAATGTTGCCGTATGGAATACCGTTATGCCAACCTACGAATACAGTTTGCAGAAGTGGTACGAATTCATCACTGCATAATGTTGCGTTAAGTAAAAACTCATAACGTTAATGGAATAAGGCTTTTTTAGTTCACATGTTATCGTCAATTCGAATTCAGCTTATCACCGTGCTACTCGCTCTTATAGCGCTTATATTGGCACAGGGGTTTATTGCTAGAGAAAACCAAGAAGTCCTAAACAAAGGCGTGGCATCAGCGTCAAAGGCAGTAGTTGATGTTGCACTTGTTAAGGAACTTGAACGGGATGTGGTGGACTTACAGCGCAACGTGCTCATATTCAAAGAGAATGCGAGCAAATCAGCCATTACTCGCTTCAGTCGACTCATGGTGACTATTAACACCAAACTCGACAAGTTAGCCCTGGTAGACGAAGACAAGGAAATACAGGAAGACAACCATATCCTTTCAAGAATGAAGGAGCACCTTAACGCCTATCAGGAGAATTTTACTCAAGTTGTCGATGCGCGCTCTGAAAGGGATAACCTTATAGCAAGAGGCACCCTATCTGATATTACGTTACTGGAAAAGATACTGAGTGACGCTAAAACAAACGGAGATATCTCTGCTGCCTCTGAAGAACAGGCAAAGACGCTTCTTATTCGGGCAGAAAATGCGATGCTGAAATATCTGATGAAACCCGACATGGGCTTTATTCGAGCATTCAACGAAGCCGCAGATTCACTACAAAAATTAACGCTAACGAAAAATACATCTCTTCAGGAAAGAGTGGATCGATTGTCGGAAAAAATTAAAGCCGATTTCGTTAAGCTAACCCAGATAACCCAAGGTAATTTATTCTTGGTTAACGTAGTTATGGCGGGTTCTGCCAATGAATTTCTCTATTTAAGCGGTGAGCTGGCCAAAAAAGTAACCACAGAC
>NZ_JACSOE010000098.1:0-11221 GCF_014349115.1 Alteromonas sp. BZK5
GAATAGCTTTTTCGCGTTTTCATATACACTCCAGTTGAGATAATTATCCCTTAACTGGCTGTGTGAATCTATTGGAGCACGTCAAAATGCGTTTAACTAATTTAAAAGTATAATAAAAATTACATTTATCAAGTAACTAAATAGTGACTAAATTTGATATTTATATAGGCCAACACGCAATTTTAATAGAACTGCTGTAATAACAATAGGTTGAGCCAATTTCTAAATGTAATTGGCTTTATGTTGAAGAAGTGAAGAAAAGGAGCTCTAGCTTAAAGAAGGTTGGGTTAATGTAATAGCTAATATCTATAGCCAATACTAAGCATTGGGTATGAGCCGTCATTGTACACATTAAATGTAGCACCAAACGTGTTCTGCGCAACTAAATCAGGACACTTTTCTTAAGGAACTTTGCTCATATTCTATTGGCGACAGATCACCATTAGCGGTATGAAGTCGCTCTAAGTTGTAATAGCGCATATACGCAGTTACATCATTTCTCATATGTTCACGAGTTGGTTGTGGTATTTTCAATAGCCAATCATGTTTTAAGCTGCCGAAGAACCTTTCAACTACCGCATTATCCCAACAAGCACCAACATCACCCATGCTCGCTCTTATACCGAAATTGGCTAGCAATTTACGATAATGCTTACTGGTGTATTGTGAGCCTCTATCCGAGTGAAACACTAAGCCTTTAGGCGGTTGGCGCAAGTTATAAGCCTTCATCATAGCTTTGCTTACTAAGTCAGTCGTCATTCGTTTGTCGATATGCCAACCAACGATGCGGCGTGAATATAAGTCCATAACAATGGCTAAGTACATCCAGCCTTCACCTGTTCTTAAGTAAGTCACATCACCAGCCCAGACCTGATTTGGTGCAACAGGGTTAAAGTTCTGGTTCAACAGGTTATCAGCAACAGCATCACTGTGTTTGCGTTTGGTTGTCACCTTGTATGCCACTCGTTGAGTCACAACTAAGCCAAGTGTTGCCATTAACTTCTGAACGCCATAATCACTGACGTTAAAGCCCTCTCTGCGTAACTTCTTTCTAAGCTCCCGATAACCTAAGCTATTTCTGCTTTTCTCGAAGAAGTGCTTTGCCATTCGATATAAGTTCAGTTGCTCTGCTGTGATGATTTTGACTGGCCGTTTGAGCCAAGCGTAATAAGCACTACGGCTTACTTTCATCACTTTACAGAGCTTAACTACGGGAAATGCCGAAGATAACTGCTTAATCGTTTTAAACGTTACTTGGTTTCCTTTAGCAGGAGGGCGCTGGCCTTTTTTAAAATCTCTTTTTCCATCCTTAGCTCTTTATTTTCCTTACGTAGTTTTAGCAGCTCTGCTCGTTCATCCGCATTTAAACTGGCTCCAGATTGCTCAGCCTCGAATTTAGCTTTCCAGTGATAAAGTAACTTATCTGTGATACCTAAAGACGCTGCTGCTTTTGGTACGCTGTAGCCTTGCTCGGTTACCAATTTGACAGCTTCTTGTTTAAATTCAGCCGTGTAACTTCTGTTTGTTCGTTTTGTCATTTAACACCTCAATAATTGGATTATATTCCATTATTAAAGTGTCCTGTTTGATTAAAGCAGATCAGTTATCTGAACGACCGGTATACGATCAGATAGCTAGTCTACAACGGAGGCTCCTCTAACGTCTGCTATTCGCTCAAAGCGGTCTCAGAAATCGCTTGTCTATATTGCGTTGCACCATCAGATTTATAGCGATGAATTCTTTTTAGCTTAGGCTGGTCGTGGTTACTGAATAGGAGAAAACCATGATTATTGGGTATCAAGTTTTTGAATCATCTGGCCATATCTGGGAACAATATCAGGAGAATTCGGTGTTGAGTGAGGGCCTGGCACTCAAAGTTCATGGGATTGCCAAACAGAGCGAACCCGGGAAGGATTTTTATATCAAGGCTGTACTTCAAGATGAGGTGTCTGATCCTCACTTTTTGCCGAATAGTGATACACCAATTAATTCAGAGAGCGAATTGGGCGCATTGGCCTCAGAGTTCGATGGCGAGGTGATGCTATCTAATCCAACCGATATAGCAACGATGCCGGCAATAGCCGCTGCTCGGCGTCTTACTCAACGCTCTCATTCTACACATACCATAATTGTTCCCGATAATGTTGAGTCTATTTGGTCTGGGGATGGCGCTGGTGAGTGGCTACCGGCCTTGGTATATATCCCTAATATGGAAATTAATCAGCAAGAATTGTGATGTTCGTGAATAATGGGGCAAATGAAAGACTGCCCCGTTATCGAAGGTCCACTAAGGTTGCTATATCAGTTAAAGAGCCAATATATATTTTCCGCTCCTGTTCAGAAAATTGTTTCTCATTACAAATGACAAAGCGATATTCTTGTTGATATTGAAATTTATAGTCTTTGCAAAAAGGCAGATGCTCGCTCTCGATAAGGGTTTTTCCATCAAAATACGGATCGATGTACCTCACGCTCCCTCGCTTTAGTAAGGTATGGTTCGATTGGAATTGCTTTGTGCACACTCGCAATCGGTTATAAAACTCATCTGGTTCATGAATTATGACGACTGCTTCAGCATTCCAATCTGCGATCATTCTATAATTGATGGCATCAGTGAAACAAAGCGTTAAAAAGTCTGGTGACGACACTGTGTATTTGAAACATTTAGCCCCCGATATTTCCGCCTGTTCCTTTTCGCTCAAATAATGAATGAACTGTAGTTGAAGTTCGTCGTCTTTCACAGATAGGTTATCAGAGTGCTTATAGTTTGAAGCACTTTGAAAGAATATGCCGCCGTCTTGGTGAAGCTCATGCATGAATTGGTAGCTACCGAACCGGAACAACTTGTTATCACAATTTTCCTTGAGACAACGATGTATTTTCTGGGCTTTGTATTTCACCGTTTCACTTGGCGCCAACATCGCCGTTGTAGCCTTATCTAGGGGGTATTTAGCTTGGAAATAACCTATTCCCCCTGGGCGAAGTGACATCTCCGCGAGCACATGGCTCAATCTTGCATGCGGATTTAGATCCTCGTTACGAGGTACTACCATACTGACGCTATCAAGCTCGAACGTGTTGTTTAGTAATTGCCATTGACGTTCTGCAAGTTGCTTGTCTGGCACTCCAGACAGATATCTCTTCTTTCGTGAAAGGTAAATCCCTATCACGTCCATCAATGAATTATTGTGTATCAATTCGATGTCCAACTAACGTTTGATGGTGAAGTCTCTCATGCCCAGAGGGCGGCTGTCTCTGCGCTTGATGACGGGTTCTTCTTCAATCAGAGTAAGTAGCCTCTCATGATTGGGATCAGACTTAAACTTGTCGTCATTAATATAACTGTCCAGTTCAGCTTGGGTCGAAAATCGCTCATAATCACAATTATCGCACCTCACATATAGCTCATCTAAATACAGCACGCCGGCATCAGAACAATTCGGACATGCACTGCCAATTTTTGGCATTCTTATCTCCAGCCACGATGGTTCAGATGTTTTCCTCAACAGACTTGCTTGAATGACTGGCTTTCTTAGATTCCATTGCCTCGATTACTCTGACCAAATTTTGATGGCCGGCTGAGCAATAGCTGGCCAGGTATTCTTTCCCTTCAATAATTTTTATTTCAGAGAGACCGATAGGCTGCCTACAGATTCTCCGTGAGGCTGGGAATTTATGTGTACAGATTTGTACTTTTTTCATCTTAGCGCTGCTTCTAGCATAAAAGTATGACCCAACAGTTGCTAAAGTACTGACGCCAGTCATTACTGCCAAAACCGTTTCTACCGGACTGACGCCGGCTGCAACCCATGCTGTTCTTCGAGACCCTGGAGGGGTTACCTCTAATTCCACTCCAGCATATTGACGTTTGGTTAAAGTGCTAAATGAATTGGTTTTATCTTGAATCGAGTTTTTGGGATTTCTAAATGCCTTACGTCGACCGGCTCGATTTATGGCCAACGTTTCATCAAGTGGAAGAAATCCATCTTTTATTTTATACATTTTCAGTTACCATCCCTTAACTTCCCACGTTAATTAACCTTATAAGAATAAATTCTTAGGGTCCAATAAATATCCAACTGTGACAAAAGACGAGAACGATTTACCCGAAGAAAATTGCCAGGTCGTGCTGTATAGCAAATCGCCTACAGCAAGGCTGGACGCGGTATTCAGCAATGGCGTTTTTAAAATTATAGGGCACTGGGCCATAAAAGAATTAAGGCCTGAAGATGTGGAAATATGGGACTACAAAGGACAGGTTGATTAAAAGTTTAGTAATATAAAAGCACTTCAGAAGCAGGACGTCTGGCTTTAGAGGATATCGTCCTGCTCACTTTGAAACGAATTACACGTTTCGCGCTCTTGTATGTGGCCTTTAGTGTTTTGCAATAATGGTTGGACACAAGCACATGGCTAAAATGCGGCCTAATTGAGCTGGAGAGTCTATCAATCTCCATATGTCTTTCTGTTTTAAAGCCTTCAGCTGTATATTGTGTGAAAGTTTGTCCTTGCCCATCTAACGGCAAGTACGGTGGATCTAAATAGCACGACTTCACTCCTGAATACTGAGGTAATTTCATTGTGACCTGTTGGATAAAGTCGACAAAGTCCAATGAGTAAAATTCAGCACTAGCAAACTTTTCTGCGAAATACGTGATTTCAGCAATGGGGAAATACGGATTTTTATAACGTCCCATAGGGGTGTTGAACTCGCCTTTCGCATTGAACCTGAGTAGCCCATTAAAGCAATGCTTTGATAGGTAAAGTAACAATATTGCCCTTTCTTCTCTATCGGAGCTGGCATTGAAATGATTTCGTATTTGATAGTAAAAATCGTGCGTGTTAGTTGATTGCGTAAATAACCGACTAGCTTCTCTAATAACAGAGACATGATCGCGCTGAACCATTCGATAAAGACTCACCAAATCCGCATTGGCATCGTTCAGGCAATAATGTTGATAGTCTGTATTCAATGACAGTGAACATCCTCCACAAAATGCTTCGACTAGCAAACTGCCTTTAGCCGGTACATGCTTTAATAATCGGTCCATCATCAGCAATTTGGAACCTGGATATTTAATAAATGAACGGGCCTTCGCTGTTTTCATATATTTCTTACTTTAACGATGTAGTGACTGCTTTATCTTCTAAAACAGCAAGGCCGATGACGGCAACGATTATTAGTAAATAGTCAGATATTGGAAATATCGATTGTGTTAATGCTAAAGACAGTAGCCAAAGAAACATCTTCAGCGACAGTGCATAGTAATTCACCTTTTTCATTTGAACTAAATGCCTTTGAAAGACGTTTGGTGTGACTGGCTATATTGCTTTTCTACGAGCCGCAGCCTTAGAGCAAGGATTTCTACTAGCAACTCAGCATCAGTGAGCGCATCGACGGGATCCCTGCTCTTCGAGGCTTCTATTTGTTGTCTCAACCAGTTAGAGGTGCTTGGTTCGTGAATTAACATTTCTTCATCTATGGTGCTCATTGTGTTGTGGCTCCTGTCAATAATGTACGATCACATTAGCACTCATTTTTTCTCTTCAAGGCGTTAGGCAATGAAAAATAGATGGGTCTAATCAATTCTTGGCAAAGATGGATTCGGCAAAGAATCTTTCCTTTCCGCACACGCTGAGCCCGGTTTGTAGCCGCAATTCCAAAACACTTGATAGTGAATACATCTTCACTATCGAGATGAGCCGATGTCTTGCCAGCAATTAACGTTTTTTGACTTTAATGGGGAAAACAAACTCGCTGCAGAATCAATTGAAGAGCGAGAAGCGATTGTTCGTCACCATGCCAAACAGGGGGCTTTATTCTTTGTAAGCACCAGTGGCGGCTCTGATTCGTGTGCTATGGCTATACTCATTCAATCTCTGGTACCAGCATCTCAAATTATCTATGTGCATGCTCACCTTGGTGAGGTTGAGCATCCGGGGATCATCGAACATATTAAGCGCTTCAAGCCTAAGTCAATTCCACTCTACATTGTTGAATGTGAGACTAAGAACTTTGTAGACATGGTTTTGGAGAGAATGATGTGGCCTTCACCGAGGTATCGGAATTGTACCTCTACGCTGAAGACCGGCCCTATCGATAAGCTTATACGCAAGGTTTGTGCTGAAAGAAAAATCAGAATTGCCTACAACTGTATTGGGCTGCGTTCGGCTGAGAGTGTTCCCCGCAGTAAGCGCAGCCCTCTTTTTATCAACTCTCGGTTAACACTCAAGAGTGGTAAGCGCGTGGTTTATGATTTTTTACCCATTTTCCATTACTCAAAACAAGAGACATTTGAAGCAATCTATCAGAACAACGAAGTACCCTTTCACGTCTATGAAACGGCCTACGAAAACGGCCAGGTAATAAGGCGAGAGGGGGGAAACGATAGAGTGTCGTGTCAATTTTGCATTATGAGCAATATAAATGACCTCCAGTGTGGCGCAAGGCGCTACCCGGACTCTTACGCGCAAATGGTAGCGCTTGAGAAGGTGACTGGGCACACCATGGCTTTCAAAACTGTCAAAAAAGAAGTGGTGAAAGTTTCCTTAGAAGAAAAGACGGGCATAAAAGCTGACGAGTTAGCGGTGCAACGTTGGGTGAATAAGCTCAGAGCGAGGAAATGTGAAATTGAAGATGCCAAGCTGCAATCAATGCAAGAAAAGGCGAAACAACAAACATTGATCCCGGTGACGAGTGTGAATGGTGACAACCAAACTATTGCCATGCCTTTCTGAGGCCACTTTGTGGCCCGTTTCTTCTATTGGAATACGGTGTTTGTATTTAAGGAACTTCACTATGTTTGATTTTGCGCAAGACTCGATGATGCCTGAATCTACTCAATCGTGGTTGACAGCAATTAACGGTCACTCATTAATGGAAAATGGCACTATGACATCGCTTATAAAGGCTAATGGCCAATGCGTTGAGAGAGTCACACGAATAGGTGAACAGGCCGATTTCTACCGCAACCTGAATTCCCCAGGCTTTTATTCATGCAAACAGCGAAAAGGGGCAAACCGGGGCAAAGTATCTGGTTATGCAAATATCTTCGTAGTTTCAAACCCTTCTTTTGTCGTGTCACTTGCAGGGCGTAGACGAACACTCAGAGAGCGAAAACGATGCGTACATGCCTATGTCAGGGGTAATGTTTTAGGAGCATTTAACGGCTCCTTAGACCTCAGCAAGCTTAAGCGCGTTTACACGGTAACTTATCAGCCTTTCGTAAGGGATGTCTTCTTTGAACGAAATGTTGGGATTAAAGTGCATGAGTTGCCCCAATCCCCCGTTGCATTGCTTTTTGGCGCGAACGTATATTTGGTTCCTGAATGAGCTACCTCAACTCAATGTCAGCGTCCGGGGGTATATGAAACGTTTTTCCGCAGTCTTCACAGTCGACGGTTTCGTTTCTAGGGTCGCCGATGAATCCGTCTTGTTGGGAGTGGCAATACGGGCAGTCCACACGAACTTCACTTGCAATCATCATTGTTTGGGTTTTCATCTGGCAACCCGCCCCATCAAGTAAATTGAATTTATTAAGCCAATTAAAGAAGCCATCGCCAGCGCGATCAGCAGTGGTCCAAGTTCAAGTGAAAGCAACTGTTTGACTGGTTCTTCAGCCAACATGATATAGCAACCAAACCCAATAAGCGCAGCAAGACAGATTGCAAATTGCAGCATGGCTGTCATGTCGAAAGATGGCTGATTCCGGCGTTCCATATGAATTCCTACTTGGATGATTTCTCATAGGTTAAATCAGCAATATTGGGGGGTTGGCAAATAGAGGGGGAAAATACCATCGGTCCAACCAAAAATCCCAATTTGTTGCCAGGTTTGCGTCATGGATGAAACTATCAGCATCAACCACCGAGGATAACTTCAATGGGAATGCAAGCAGAGCTTTTTAATGATGCACCGGCTAATGACGTGCCGACAAAGTCCACTTTACAGTTAGTCAAAGAACTTAAAGACGCTGGGGAAGACTATGAATTTTATCCCACCACCGAAGAGCAATTAAAAGCGGTCTCCGGGCATATACGACAGTTATTTGCTACGTATGAAGTTACCAATCGATACGACGATCCAATAAGAATCCTCGACATCGGCGCCGGCGACGGTCGTTGTCTATCTGCACTAGCCAGCACTATTGCAGAGATTGATTCACGAAAAGTGGTTAAACGGTTTGCCATCGAAAAAGCGACGACACAGATAAAACAATATGCGTCAAAAGAAATAGTCTTGATAGGTACCGATTTCTGGGAAACGAATTTTATTTCAAAAAGCACCGATTTTGGCTTTACTAATCCCCCATTCTCGGAATTCTCTGCTTGGATCCAAACTATCTTGGGTCAGCTTAACTTTAAAGCCCTTTATGCTGTACTACCGCGGCGTTGGCGCAAGGACAAGGCTATTAAAGATGTCATCAAACGGCGCGATATCACTAATGTAGAAATTATCGCAGAATCAGATTTTATCGGTGCAGATAGAGCCGCGAGAGCACCTGTTGACCTGGTGTGTTTTTATTTTGGAGAACTGGATCAAGCTCGCATAGAGAAGAAAAAATTAATCCGCGAAGGCTACAAGCCAAAGCTCGGCGTCAGCGGGAATTGCAGTTTCCAGCTGTTCATCGAGGGTGAACTAGGCTTGGTTAAAACACACTCAGAAACCACCGATAAATTCAATGAATTTGTGGAGAAGGAGCGGATCCGGGCTGAAATGGCCAAACAAGGCACACGAAGCTATGAACTGGTAAAATCTGAGGGGGTTCTTGCCGCATTACTCGATCACTACGAACAAGACATGCAGCAAATACTCGAGCAGTACAAAGCTATCAGCAAGATCGACTCATCGTTATTGGCTGAATTAGGCGTAAAATATGACGCTATCCGAGAGTCTGTAAAGAATAAGCTTTTTGGTATGAGAAATATTTACTGGGACTTACTATTTACGCATTTAACCCCAATCTCCAGCCGGCTTACTACAAAATTCAAAAACCAGCTTTTAACGACGTTAAGTAGCAATGCGCTTGATTTTACGTTGAAGAACGCGCTTTACATTGTTGATTTCTCGATAAATTATGCGAACAACCTGGTCGAAGATAGTCTGATTTCTGTCTTTCGTGACCTGAGCTGTGAAAGTTCAATAAAGCGTTATTACAGTTCGAATGAACGGATGTATAACGATCGGTGGCGGCACAACAATACCGATGACTATAAACAATGTAAGATTACGCTTGATTACCGTTTTATTTATAGCTCATGGGGGAACTTTGGTACTTATGACTGGCAGCGTGGACTGAATGAAAGCGCCCGGGACTTTACCAATGATTTACTTGTGGTCATGAAATTGCTTGGCTATGGCAACTTGTTCTTAACTGAAGACATTTCAAAAATGACCGCAGGGGATAAATTAGCCATTCGGGGCACTGGTCCTGATGGCAAGGAATTGGACTTGGTACAAATTAGGTATTACGGGAACGGTAACCGCCACATAAAAATGAATACTGAAGCCATGGCACGATTCAACATAACAATATCACGATTGCTCGGTTGGGTTCGCAATCGCGCAGAATATCAGAAAGAAACAGGCTGTGCGAAAGTGGATACCAGGGTGTGGGATACAAAAGACCATATCTACATCCAGCCGAATGCTGTGAAATTGCTAAACTAGCAAAAAGACATTGTTATTAAAAGGGGGCATAAAGCCCCCTTTAGTTCCGTTCTAGCCCTCAATTAATCTTTCGAGCTAAGTTGCTTCACTGATACTGCAATCGATAACAGTAGAGCGATAACAGTTAATATTAAAATAACTATTTCAACCATTCGAACGTCCTCCTTTGGTGGGAGGGAGTATGGCCAGTCATCTGCTTCCTTCACAGTTATCTCGTCAGACCGGTACTTACCGTCTAAAGGTATGCGTACTCCCAGTAAGTTTAGGAAGCAGCCATTGTTGTCCAAGCAACGGCCCGAGATAAATTAGGTAAAAAAAGAGGTTTAATATGCCTAATAACTCACATCAAAGTACGCCTTCAGAGCACTGTTATTATATACATGCATTATGAATTTGATAAGAGGGGATTTGATATTATCTTATAGATGTTCTATATTTAAGTTGTCTAAAGGTATGCGTACTCCAATACGCAAACAAATCAGCCCGTCGTCCAAACGGGCTTTTTTGTGTCTGCAATCAGACCAATCATCTAACTCATTCCCTAGCTATAGCAAATGCCCATTCATTAAGTGACGTACCGATCTGTTCAAAATCTCTAACAAGGTTTTCACTGTCAGTTAAGTCAATAAGCTCTTTTAAAATCACCCAAGAGAAAACACCAACCTTTTGCATCAAATGGCGTACTTCTTCATCACTCAAGTTAGGCGTAATTATGTTGCCCTGGCCAACCTGTCTCCCTGCGTTTTGGATGCCTCCATGGGTAAAACTGTGCATGAATGGGCGCATGTCTTCCCACATTCGGGAAAGAAGAGGAGGTTGACGGATACTGGACTCGACTTCCTGGATCAAAGTCCATGCACTTTTCCACTCATCTTTTTGAATAGATTTATCGATTTGTGCATCTGTCGCGCATCTGTGTAGCCACATTGCACGAAACGTCGTTTCAAATAATGGGCGTAGTAAGGCGTAAGCGGATGCGAAATTGCGTTTTTGTGCAAGCATCTGAATGGCATCGCAGTGATTCAAACTAACAAACAACATCGAAGAAACAAGTATTGTTCGAGTTGTCGGCGGCGCAGAGCATAACTCTGTTAACGGCCAAATTCTTTCCAGATGTTCCCTCGCTTTAAAAATGCATTCCATTATGGACTCACTAAATTTCTTATCTGACGTATTGGACTTCAAAATTCTCAACAGAATGAAGCTTTAGAAATTTCGCCAAATTATCCAAGCGCCATGTCCGCAGTTCATTAGTACGCCCGTGACGCATAACGTATGCTGTTTTAGTATCAGCGTTAATTGCAAAAACAAAAAACTTAAGTTCATCATCTTTACTTTCCTGAGCGATGACTCTGGTGATCGCCTTATCGGTGAGTCGCTCAGCAAATGCACCTTCTTTTAAATACAATAAACTATTCATAATTAACAATATGCCATAATGTTTTTCACATAATGGGGTTCTAGGGATTTTCCCCTCTAAAAAGACATAATCCTCTGTAGACCACACCAATAAATGGCTGCGGAGGTGGTTTACTTTCAGCTTGGAGCCTA
>NZ_JACSOE010000099.1:0-11197 GCF_014349115.1 Alteromonas sp. BZK5
AAACAAGATTGCTCCAAGGGTAAGTCTTACTATTCGCATGTATAAACACTCGGCTTGGTGAAGTTTTCATCTCACAGTTTCGCCCAAAGATGCACATTTGCCAATATGAAAAATGTAAATGTTTGTGCCCGATCTTTGAATAACTGGGTGTTGGGTATTCTTAAAGATTGTCGAATAAGTAAGCGGTTAACACCTTCGGTGGGCACAATGCCCTAATTGCGGTGGAAAGCAGGGATGAAATAAAGTACAAAGATAAAAAAGGCGTACGCTACGAACTAGTGGCTAAACTGCCTAGAAGGTAACTGAGACATGGGTATCAAGTAGCAGTACTAGTAAGAACAGATAACGATAATAATGAGAGTAAAAATGGCAGAACAACCAGAAAACCAACCAATCAGTGATGAAGAACGCGCAACGTGGGTACGAGAACAGTTTCAAAAGGCAAACAAATTTTTAGCGGAAAATGGCGTGTTGTTTGATTCTGTTATTACCGAAGAAAGTCGTTATTTAATGCCGTACCTTGCAGTTTGGAAAATTAGAGCAATGGACAGTAAACGCTATTGGGTTATTAGTGGTGATTTACCTTCTGATTACACATCAGTCGATAACGCCAAAGACGCCAAGGACGTACTGCGTCACTTTGCTATGCATTGGCAGTTGAAAGCAGAAAACCTCATTAATGCAGAGGGCGCAGACGATACTCAAAAGGCGTTTGGTGCTTTACTAATTAATCGTGCTGAAAGCTTGTTTGCCATGCAGAACGCGCCAGATCTTTGGAACTAATTCCAGGCAATAGCCTGTATTAGTGAGACGTTTTGTAAATACATAGCTTAATGAAGTTGAGTCACGTCCGGAAGAGGAAATCGCTCTGCCGGACATTTTAGGCGCTGTCTTGGAACGCCTGCGTCCATAAATACTTGCCCGTCGGGAATAAAACCAATGGATTGGTGATAGGACACGCTTTCTAAATTGCAGACTACTTTGATAATGGGGACGTTGTTTTGCTTTGCCGTGTTAATCAGCGCTTCAAACAAAGCGCGATAAACAGGCAATGTTCTGTGGCAGCGCTTAACAGCAATTCGGCCTAGTTCGCCTCGTTTGGTTAAGCGCCCAGTGGCAATGGGTTCGTTTTCATCATTGACGATAAGCACATGGCACGCCGAACTGTCGTGTTCGTCAAACTCGCTTGCCTCGGGGACGCGCCACTCTAAAACAAATACATGTTCCCTTAGTGCTTTCAGTCGATGTTTATCCTTTTCCCAATCGACGTTTTGTATCGTAAACGCCATACTTACCTGTTAACCTTCGAACCATTCCCAGTAACCATTATTGATAAGTGTAGTTAAGGTTTCTAAAAATGTAAAAGAAGGCGCGTCTTGGCAACACGTTGCGTTCAAAACGCCTCCTGATGCCAGCACTTCAAACCATTCTTGGTCACTTTTGCCAAATTCGAACTGACTGCCATTTACAAAGAGTGCGCGAGGAAGACCACGCTTACCGTCACATAGTAATGCACGCACACCCGGTGCAGGAACAAAGCTAATGCCTGCGGCAAACTCATTTGAAATTTGCTCTAGCGATACTTCGTCTTCTAGCGGATATTCAGGAATGCCTTGTTCACTCATGGCTTCTAGAAGTGCCAAAGTAAAGTCTTCACCGTTTATCGCATCTATGAGCTGCTGCTTAAGAATGGCAACATCGCTTGGATTTACCCAAGCACGATTGCCTTGCATAGAGCGGCTTGCATCGGTAAAGCGATAATTATGTGCGCCTTTATCCAACATCATCGCCAGGCTTTCCGCTAGTTGCAGATTGTCCGGAGCACGATAACCCACAGAGTAGGTGAGGCTATCTTCAATTGTCGCTCCATCATGAGGCCAGCCCGGTGGTACGTACACCACATCGCCAGGCTCAACCACAACATCTATAACAGGGTCGAAGCCTTCAATTTGTCTTAATTTTGGATGTGGAAAAACTTCTTTATAGTCCGCCGGCTTGCCCACACGCCAGCGTCTTCGGCCCTTACCTTGAACTAAAAATACATCATATTGGTCGATGTGAGCACCAACGCCTGCACCATTGGTGGCGAAGCTCACCATCAGGTCGTCCAATCGCCAATTAGGGATAAAAGAAAAGGGATCTAGTAGAGGGGTTACGTCGGGCACATATTTATCTACGCCTTGAACTAGTAATGTCCATTTGCCCTGACATGCTTTGTCAAAATCGGTAATTGGCCCTTGTTCAACATGCCAGCTGCCTTTCACGTTGCTAATAATACGTGCATCCACTTCCGACTCTTGTGCTAGACCGGCAAGATCGTTCTCATCGATAGGATCTACAAAGTTGTCAAAGAAGTGTTTGATGACTACCGGCTTTTGCTGCCAGTAGTTTTTTAGAAAGGTTTCTGCATTAAAGCCGTTTCCAGATTGTGCATCAATAATGTACGAATTGTCGTTAGTGGGCATAGTGTCTCTTATAGTAAGCCAATTAAATGGGTTTAATCTGTTGATTTAAGTATTGTGCGTGGCGTTACAAATATGCGGTAAGCGTTAGCACTTTGTCAAAAGCGAGGTTGAAGCTTATGCGCGGCATTATCGATTATTGAAACGTTTATTGCTACCTTGCATTTGCTTCACCTGATTCAGTAGGGAGAGCCGAATTCATAACGGTTCGCATAGATAATTACCCACTCAGCGAAACTTAACATGTTCGTACTCGCGGCGAGTTACTGCAGGTGTAATTCATCTAACTTAGAAATCACGTGCTTTTTAGCTCAATGTTTACATGGCATGGGTGGTTATCAGATGCGCTAGACAGGAGTTAGCAAACGTATGCGCTCATTAGCATTGTTTTCGTGTGCAGCTGTTTTGGTAGGAATGTGGTTTCTTTGCAATTTTCGCTACACATTTTTGACTCACTGAGTTTCCGCTTGTCGTGTTCACGCGTTGAAAGCTCAGTGTTAGCGTTTATATTTGAACCACAAGTGAAATACGTATTAAAGGAACAAGGGTTATTCGCACTCGCGCTAGAGTGATGAATAATCTGTCGTTTAACCAGGCTGTAAGACTTCTCACAAATAGCAATTGTATTAGGTGCTGTGTATTGCTCTAACATTGCAGCCCTATTTACCGTAGTCCCCCAAATATCAAAGCCTGCAAGCGGGCGAGAAGATTGGCCGGCAAGTATAGAGCCTGTCGCAATGCCAACTCGCAGTTGGCTTGAAGATGAAGCTAAAAGGTCGTTGCTATTTACAAGCTCGCGAGCGCGAAATGCGAATTCGATGGCGTTCACCAGAGCGTTCAAAAGCGAGTGTGTTGTACTGCTATGTTCGCCGCTAAAACCAACCGCAATATATTGATCGCCGTTGGTTTTTAATGGCGAAAGGTGTAAATCAGCGGCAAGCACATCGAATTCAGAAAACAGGCTATCTACAAGTCTGGCGCATGTAATGTCGCCATATTTAACTGAGAGTTGTTGGAAGCCTGATAGGTCACAAAAAATGACGACGGCATTTTTTATACAGCTTTTTAAATTCGTGGCACTACTTTTGGTTTCCTCCGTTGTACTTAAGACCTTCGAAACGGTGGGAGAAAGTACAACACAGTGTTTTTCCTGCAATGAGAAAAGAGTGTGGTTCGTGTTGCGTAAATCCATTTGCGTGCTCCCACGGGTATGTGAAAATTCAATGTAGAGAAATTTAGGAATAAAAAAAACGCGGTACTAATGACCGCGTTTTTCAGTGTAGTGGAAAGCGTAAGGGCTTATAACTGATCTACAAGCCTGATTGCATCGCCAATGTATGTAGCAGGCGTTAATGCCTTAAGCTCTGCTTTGGCCGCTTCTGGCATATCTAGGTTATCAATAAATTCAGCAATGACCTCAGCGTTTACTTTCTTACCACGGGTCAGTTCTTTTAGCTTCTCGTATGGCTTTTCAATACCGTAACGACGCATAACAGTTTGAATAGGCTCTGCAAGCAGTTCCCAATTGTTGTTTAGCTCGTTAAGTAAGCTTTGCTCATTAACTTCTAACTTGCTGATACCTTTCAAAGTAGCCTGATACGCAATAACCGCATAACCTACACCGACGCCAAGGTTACGTAGTACGGTTGAGTCAGTAAGGTCACGTTGCCAGCGAGAGATAGGAAGCTTAGCTGCTAAATGGTCAAAAATAGCGTTCGCCAGACCTAAGTTACCTTCTGAATTTTCGAAATCGATAGGGTTAACTTTGTGTGGCATGGTAGAAGAGCCGATTTCGCCAGCTACCGTTTTTTGCTTGAAGTGACCCAGTGCAATGTAACCCCAAACGTCACGGTCGAAATCGATAAGAATGGTGTTAAAGCGCGCAATGGCATCAAACATTTCTGCAATATAGTCATGCGGCTCTATTTGCGTAGTGAACGGGTTCCAGGTTAGACCTAGTGAGGTAACAAACTTCTCTGAAACTTCGTGCCAATCTACATCTTTATACGCTGACAAGTGTGCATTGTAGTTACCCACTGCACCGTTAATCTTACCAAGTAACTCAACACCTGCGATTTGGCTACGCTGACGCTTTAGGCGAATAGCCACGTTTGCCATTTCTTTACCCATGGTGGTAGGTGAAGCAGGCTGACCGTGAGTACGTGCCATCATAGGTACGTTCTGGTAGCGCTTAGCAAGCTCTACTAGCGCTTCAATTAATTTGTCACAGTAAGGAAGAATAACGGTCTCGCGGGCTTCGCGAAGCATTAAGCCATGTGAAAGGTTGTTGATGTCTTCAGACGTACACGCAAAGTGGATAAACTCATTTACTGCTGAAAGCTCACTATTGTCGGCAACCTTCTCTTTAAGAAAGTATTCAACCGCTTTCACATCGTGGTTTGTTGTGCGCTCGATTTCTTTGATGCGCATGGCATCTTCAACACTAAATTCAGCTACTATTTTGTCTAGTAGTGCATTTGACGTGTCTGTAAAAGCAGGAACTTCTTCAATTTGTGGGTTAGTAGACAGCATTTGTAACCAACGTACTTCTACTTCTACACGGTATTTTAATAAGCCGTACTCACTGAAAATACTGCGTAATTCTACGCTTTTGCCAGCATATCGACCATCGACAGGGGAAATTGCAGTTAACTGACTCAGTTCCACCTTAAGCTCCTCACTAGTTTATTAATCGTAGTGCTTTAACAGCACTGTTAAGAATGTGTTTGCGTTTAAATAAAATGTTTCTTCGTTTTCCACCCATCTGACGCCACATTACTGCAGCCCTAACACCTGCAAGCAAAAGCGCACGCACTTTATGCTGAGTAGCAGGTTGGCTTAAATAATCTGGGTTACCAGCTACCTGAATACGCGGTGCTAGCGGACTGATGATATCGCTGTAAATGCTCGCTAAAGAGGAGACTATTTGTGGGTTTTGGAAATCGATGTGAGCAAGCTGGCGCTGAACATGGGAAATACGTTCGCCCAGTTCCTGCATTGCTTTAGGCTTTCTCGCTAGCTTTCTTTCAAGGCCTAGAATACTAGCTATATAGCGGGTTAATTCCGTATCTTTTGTTGCTTGTTTGTCAGATAGCTGTGCTGCGAGTGTGGTGTAACCGGTTTTTAAGTTAGCGAGCTGGCCGAAAACCTGTTGAGGTGTTTCTGGGTCAGTAACCAGTATGCTCGATAAGCTGGCCTCTATAGCCTCGTTATCGGCAGAACCTCGTCTGGCAAGCTGTTGAACCAGCGCAGCAGCTTGACATACACCTGCAAGTGCTAGGTTATTTTCTATGTCGGTATCTAACATCAGCGAATATAACTCTCAATAATACCGCCGCCAAGGCAAACTTCGTCACTATAGAACACCGCTGACTGCCCCGGCGTTACCGCCTTCTGCGGCTCATCAAACATCACTTCAATGGTGTCGTCTTGAGTTGGCGTTATTGTACATGGGATATCGGCCTGACGATAACGGGTTTTAACTACCGCGCGCACAGGTTCTGTAATTGTTTTTCTATCCACCCAGTGTAGCTGCTTTGCTACCAAGCCTTTCGAGTATAGGCGAGGGTGGTCGGCACCTTGGCCCACAATAAGCACGTTGCGAGCAACATCTTTATCTACCACATACCAAGGGTCGTCACCGTATTTGGCTAATCCACCAATGTGTAAGCCTTTACGTTGACCTAGCGTGTGATACATCAAGCCTTCGTGTTGGCCAATTTCTTCGCCTTCTGCTGTTTCAATAACGCCAGGCTGAGCTGGAAGGTAACGAGCAAGGAAGTCTTTAAATTTGCGTTCACCAATAAAGCAAATCCCGGTAGAGTCTTTCTTATCGTGAGTGATAAGACCTTGCTCCTCGGCAATTTTGCGAACTAATGGCTTTTCGATGTCGCCCACAGGGAAGAGCGTTTTTGCAACATGCTCTTCGCCTAACGTGTAAAGAAAGTAGCTCTGGTCTTTGTTGTTATCAAGACCGCGTAGCATTTGCCATTTACCGTCAACTTCTCGGCGACGAACATAGTGACCAGTAGCAATGTAGTCAGCGCCAAGGTCTTCTGCTGCAAATTCAAGAAACGCTTTAAACTTAATTTCTTTGTTGCACATAATATCTGGGTTTGGCGTACGGCCCGCTTTGTATTCCTCTAAGAAATACTCAAACACGTTATCCCAGTATTCTGCTGCAAAGTTAATGGTGTGCAGTTCAATGCCTAGTTTGTCAGCAACCGCTTGTGCATCTTTTAAATCTTCCGCTGCGGCACAGTATTCATCGTTGTCGTCTTCTTCCCAGTTTTTCATGAAAAGACCTTCAACCTGATAACCCTGTTGTTGGAGTAGGTAGGCTGAAACAGACGAATCGACACCGCCGGACATTCCGACGATCACTTTTTTGCTGGCGTTAGATTCAATATCACTCACTATGGATTGCACACTCATTTGATTAATAAAAAGAAACCGTATTTGTTAAATCAGTCACCAATTAACATGTTGATAAATATGCTAAGGCGCTTACCCACTCAGTGGGCCATACCACTAATCAGCCACTTACAAATCGGCCCGTTTTCGAGGTCGCGGATTTTATCAGATTCCGATAGCTAATTCACATTTAATCCTTATCTGATTAAGTAATTAAATATGTGCCAAGCGGCCGTTGGCCTTTGCTGTAAAAAATTGTCTATATGCAAAGATGAACAGCAACCTTTAACAGCGCTAAAAATCCGTAACGTTTCGGTGCCTCTTTTAGTGTGGCCAAGGAAGGTGATTTCAAGTATTAGAAATTGAATTGCCTTTAAAAGTGAACGTAGCTGCCATTATCAATACCATCAATGGTCCAATTACCCACGCGATATCTGATGAGCCGAAGGGTGGGGTAGCCGACGTGCGCCGTCATACGTCGCACTTGTCTGTTTCTGCCTTCTGTAATGGTAATTTCTACCCAGCTAGTAGGGATCGACTGTCTAAAGCGTACGGGCGGATTCCGCGGCCACACGCTAGGTGCTTCCATGGCCTTTACTTTAGCGGGGCGAGTCATTCCATCTTTTAATTCTACCCCGTCACGCAGCGCCTGCATTGCTTTTTCGTCCATAATACCTTCAACTTGCACCCAATAGGTTTTGCTGGTTTTAGCTTTTGGGTTAGCAAGTTTATGCTGAAGCTTTCCGTCATTGGTGAGTACGAGAAGACCTTCCGAATCTCTGTCGAGTCGTCCTGCGGCATACACACCGGGAACATCAATATAGTCCTTTAGGGTTTCTCTACCGTCTGCATCTGTAAATTGAGAAAGAACTTGAAAGGGCTTATTAAAAAGCACCACTTTAGCGTTTGAAGACATATTACTTCCGCTTGTTTAAATTCAAAATTTCGGGGGGGATTTTACGACAAATGACGATGCTTCGCATGGGAAAATCAACCGCAAATAGTGGTTTGCTCAATGAAGTTTGTCGATAAATTCGGTGATCTTATGAGTTAAGACAATGGTATGACTTGTAACTCAAACTTTCGACCCTATACTAATGGTCGCTCCCATTTTTATAAGAGAGCGCATCTGCATAATTATTAGACAGTTTTAGCAGTGATAAGCGGGCTTGCTTATACATCGTATCTCGAAATTGCGTACGACTAGGTAGTCGAGTGCAAAGCCATGAGATGCATATTGCTAACATAGGGAATTGAATAATATGTAGGGAAGAAAACAGCAAGTGACCTAGTGCTTAATAAAAGCAAAAGGTGGAAAACATCAAATACGTTTCGCAATGACTGTGGGCGTGACATGAACATGTTGCGGGTTGTTGCGACCTAATGGACTAAAGACGACAGTACCCTGTCGAGAAAATTGAGGTATATAATGACCAAGTCTAAGATCATCTACACGAAGACTGATGAAGCGCCAATGCTGGCGACTTACTCACTTCTTCCAATCATCCAGAAGTTTGCTGCGGCTGCAGATATCGACGTTGAGCTAAGCGATATTTCACTTGCTGCACGTGTTTTGGCAAATTTCCCTGAGTATCTTTCTGAAGAGCAAAGAGTGCCAGACGCATTAGCAGAACTGGGTGAGATGACCCAAGACCCGAATGCTAACATCATCAAGCTTCCAAACATCAGTGCCTCAATTCCACAGCTTCGTGCAACTATCAAAGAATTAAACGCTAAAGGCTTCAACGTACCTGCGTTCCCTGATTCACCGAAAACAGCTGAAGACGAAGAAATTCGTGAGCGTTACGGTAAAGTACTAGGCAGTGCGGTAAACCCTGTGCTACGTGAAGGTAACTCGGACCGTCGTGCACCGACAGCGGTGAAGAACTATGCCCGTAAGCACCCGCATTCAATGGGTGAGTGGTCTCAAGCTTCTCGTTCGCACGTAGCGCACATGCGCGGTGGCGATTTCTACTCTGGTGAGAAATCAGTGACGGTTGAGAAAGACGGTCACGTTAGCATCGAATTTACGGGTAAAGATGGCAGCAAGAAAACCCTTAAACCGCGTGTAGATTTGCTAGCTGGCGAAGTTATCGACGGCATGTTTATGAGCAAAAAAGCGCTGTGTGAATTCTTCGAAGAGCAAATTGAAGATGCGAAAAACACAGGCATTCTTTTCTCACTACACGTAAAAGCGACCATGATGAAGGTGTCTCACCCAATCGTATTCGGTCACTGTGTAAAAGTATTTTACAAAGATCTATTCAACAAATGGGGTGACTTGTTTGAAGAGCTAGGGGTTAACCCTAACAATGGTCTTGGTAGCGTTTACGACAAAATTGCGAGCTTACCTGAAAGCCAGCGCTCAGAAATTCAAAAAGATATCAACGCATGTTATGCCGACCGCCCTCCAATGGCGATGGTGAACTCTGACAAAGGTATCTCGAACCTTCACGTACCTAGTGACGTAATTGTTGATGCCTCTATGCCTGCAATGATCCGTAACTCGGGTCAAATGTGGGGGCCAGATGGAAAGGCGCACGACACTAAAGCAGTTATTCCAGAAAGTACTTATGCAACCATTTACCAAGAAGTTATCAACTTCTGTAAAACGCATGGTGCATTCGACCCGACAACGATGGGTACAGTGCCTAACGTTGGTCTAATGGCGCAAAAAGCAGAAGAGTACGGTTCACACGACAAAACGTTTGAACTAGAAGCAGACGGTACTGTGTCGATTATTGACCAAGACGGCAATGTTCTTATCTCTCACGATGTTGAAGAAGGTGATATCTGGCGTATGTGTCAGGTGAAAGACGCACCTATTCAAGATTGGGTTAAGCTAGCAGTAACGCGTTCACGTCAATCTGGTATGCCTGCGGTATTCTGGCTAGATGACGAACGTGCTCACGATGCGCAACTTATCAAGAAAGTTGAAAAGTACCTACAAGACCATGATACCAACGGTCTAGACATTCAAATTATGTCTCCTGTACGCGCTATTCGCTACAGCATGGAACGTGCAATTCGCGGTCTGGATACCATTTCAGTAACGGGTAACGTACTTCGTGATTACCTTACTGATTTGTTCCCAATCCTAGAGCTTGGTACCAGTGCTAAAATGCTATCAATTGTTCCGTTGATGGCTGGTGGTGGCCTTTATGAAACGGGCGCGGGCGGTAGTGCACCTAAGCACGTGCAACAGTTCGTTGAAGAAGGTCACTTGCGTTGGGACTCACTCGGTGAATTCCTGGCACTTGCTGTATCGCTAGAAGATGTTGCTATTAAGCACAGCAACACCAAAGCAAAAGTTATTGCTACTGCACTTGATAAAGCAACGGAAAAACTACTAAACAATGGTAAGTCTCCGCTTCGTAAAGCAGGTCAGTTGGACAACCGTGGTAGCCATGTTTACCTAGGTCTATACTGGGCTGAAGAAGTAGCGAACCAAACGGAAGACGCAGATCTAGCTGCGCAATTTAAGCCAGTGTATGAAGAGTTGTCTGCGAAAATTGACGACATCTTGGCTGAGATTGATGCAACGCAAGGTAGCGCGCAAGAAATTGGTGGTTACTACTACCCTGACGAAGACAAGCTTTTCGCAACCATGTCTCCAAGTAAGACATTAAAAGCTATCTTAGGCGCATAGTATTTTGTGTATATGCGTTAGGCTTAAAGGTCTAGCGCATAGAATAGTATTCTCAAACCTGAGAAGCTATCTCAAAACAACGTTTAAAAGCCCTCTCTTCAAACGAGAGGGCTTTTTTTATGTAGAACCACTATACCTGCGCTAACACGCGGCGATTACGAACATTTTAAACCTAGCTGAGTAGGCAATGGTCTACGCGGACTGGTATAAGGGGTAGGGCGATATACCTTATGTTTTGGAAACGAATGTATAAGCGGGAGATAAAAGGAATAGGAAAAAAGCTCGTTGATTGTCTAATTTGAACTATTACGCAACTTTAATGCACAACGTTAACATAACGTAATGCTTATTTTTGTGGGGAAAATTAAAACGCACTTATCCGCACAGGCGCTTTACTGCACCTACACATTTTGAATGGCAAGAAAAGCAAAAGCCCGACGTAAAAGGCCAGGCTTTAAAAATTCTTTTCTTAACGCTCTGGTTCTTCTTTGAAGCCAATGTTCTCAGCGTGAAGACCTTTAGGCCCTTGCTGAACTTCGAACGTTACTTCTTGACCCGCTTTTAGCGAACGGTAGCCTTCCATTTGAATCGTAGAGTAATGCGCGAAAATATCTTCGCCGCCGTCCTCAGGAACGATAAATCCAAAACCCTTTGCGTTGTTAAACCATTTAAC
>NZ_JACSOE010000100.1:0-10894 GCF_014349115.1 Alteromonas sp. BZK5
CTCTTTTGCTTTCGTCGATGAAAGCAGAGCTGTTCCGTTAATCGAACGTGGGAACAACGTTACCTTTTTCGATATTCGCCACAGCTAACTGGAACTGCTGGCCATCCACTTCAATACTTACGATGCCATTTTCGCACGCGAGTACTTTGCCTTTAAAATTACGTCTGTCATCCATTGGCATAGACAAACGAATTTGAACCACTTCACCCACAGACTCGATATAGTGCTTCTCTTTGAAAAGCGGTCTGTCCATACCCGGTGATGACACTTCCAAGTTGTATTCAGTGCTAATTGGATCTTCAACGTCCAAAATTGCGCTAACCTGATGACTTACATCTGCACAATCATCAACGGTAATACCGTTTTCATGATCAATAAAAACGCGAAGAATAGAATGCTTCCCCGCTCGTACAAACTCGATCCCAACCAACTCAAAACCCAGTGCTTCAACACCTGGCTCTAGCATTTCGGTTAGTTTCTCTTCAAGTTTTGCCAATGCAAACCTCCAAAAACGAAAAAAGGGCCTAAAGCCCACCTGTCATCACCCGGCTCAGCGAGGCTGACTCCAGGTTTTAATACAACAAAAAGCCCCGGACTAGCGGGGCTTTTATTAAAATTCTGAACCCATACCTGCCAACAAGGGCAGTTGCAAACCTATGGGTAAAACCACCGTTAGGTGATAGCTTGCTAATGATAAGTGCGTTACTTTCCTGTACTGAGGGAGCCCGCTCTCATCACTTAATGAACACATTATACGTATAGCCGTCGCATTAAGCAACAGCCAATAGGCGCACACACTGGAGGGTATCGATTTTTTCTGTGTAAAATTCGGCCTGCATGAAAGTATTTTAATTGCGGTTTAGTCCAGCAGACTTAGTCTTCGTCTTTAAATGTCGCTTTAATATCAAGAATTTTAGGCATAATTTCTATCATCAAATCGACAAGTCTGGGTTCGAAATGCTTTCCCTTTTGGCTTTGAAGAAAATCTACCGTTTTTTCAATACTCCAGGCGTCTTTATAAGGACGTTTGCTGGTTAAGGCATCGAACACATCAGCAATGGCGCAAATACGCCCCTCAATGGGAATATCTTCACCCGCAAGCCCTTTAGGATAGCCTGACCCGTCCCATTTTTCATGATGGGTAAGCGAAACAGACTTTGCAACTTTCAACAACAAAGAATCGCCGCAATCACCAATGATTTCCGCACCAATCTCAGGGTGGTTTTTCATGGTGGCAAACTCTTCGTCTGTCAGCTTCCCTGGTTTCAACATTATACTATCAGCAATACCAATTTTGCCGATGTCGTGCATCGGTGCAGCATGAAGCAGAATTTCAGCCTGTTTATCTGTAAGTCCATAGGCAAGCGCAAGTTCTTTCGAATAATGGCTCATGCGCATGACATGCATGCCCGTCTCATTGTCTTTATATTCCGCCGCTCTACCTAAACGCTGTACAACTTGTAAACGGCTATCAAGTAGCTCGTCAGCTTGCACCAAACTGAGGTGGGTTTTAACCCGCGCTTTTACGATGGCCGGAGATATAGGCTTAGTAATGTAGTCCACAGCGCCCGCTTCGAAGCCTTCCGTTTCTTCGTGTTCATCATTTAAGGCGGTGACAAATATAACGGGGATGTGCCTTGTATCTGCTTGCTGTTTAAGCTGGCGGCATACTTCAAAACCCGTCAGTCCTGGCATCATAACGTCAAGCAATATCAAATTTGGCTGTCTAGTCTCAGTGAGCTTTAACGCTTCTTCGCCATTTCTCGCAAAAATAAGCTGATAATCATTAGCGAGAAGTTGCTTTAAAACCCTTAGGTTTACTGGCTCATCGTCAACGAGTAATAAAGTAGGTTTTGTGATTTCAATGTTTAACATGCCGCGTCTCTTGGCTACTTTAATTCTTGTATCAATGTAGAGATGCGCTCATGCGCCAACTCGAACTCAAAATCATCGATATCTAAGAGAATTTGAGTTATCTGTTCTTTGTGACTAGAACACCCAACCTCGCGTAAAAATGACAATTCATCTTCATCTACCATGTTTTGCTCTACACTATCGAGCATAGCCTCCAAATGACTCAGCAGCAATGCATTATCGATACTTTCATTAATGGCATTTTCGGCATACAGTGGCGATTCGCTAAGCATCAACTCGATTTTATCTAAGGCATCACGAAGACGGTTAACGTCTTCAATATTCACCTCTGATTTTAGAGCCTGAGCTTCAATTTCCCTGGTTGTATGATAGAAGGTGGTTAAGCAAAGATTACCCGATGTACCTTTTAAACCGTGTGAAAGTGTAGCAACCGCTTTATAGTCTTCACGAATTGCCGCCCCCATTAAGTCGTCGACTTTATCCCTGCAGGTAGTAGAGAATTTATCCACCTCTTGTAGGACGACCTCTTCACTCCCCCATAAATCGATGGCCTTCTTCAAATCCAACACGTTTTTATCAACTTTAAGCGCAGATGCTGGAGCATTTACTTCTAATGTGTCTGGTACCGAGTCCAACTGAAGTGTATCTATGTTAAGCACGCGAGCAATCTCGTCCATCAATTGAGGGAAATCGACGGGCTTGTTGGCGAACCCTTCCATTCCCGCCTGCTGCGCGGCATGTTTGTCCTGTACTAACACGCTAGCGGTCAGCGCAATAATGGGCGTAGGTGGTAAGCTATTTTCTTTTTCAAACTCTCGACGCTGTTTGGCTGCCTCTAGGCCATCTAACTTTGGCATCTGTAAATCCATCAGTACCACGTCAAACGACTTAGCGCGCATTTTATCTAATGCAATCTGTCCATCTGTTGCCGTTTCTACAATGTGGCCAGCGCGTTTTAGCAGCAACGAAAGCAGCTCAAGGTTTTGCTGCACATCGTCAACAACCAGTACGGTTAACGAGGTTTCAATACGTGCTGCTTTCGAGGAGAGCTCACTAGATACATAATCATCAATTTCTACAACTTCTAGAGGAAGTCTGAAAGTAAAGGTCGTTCCTTTACCTTTTTCACTAGTTGCACAAATATTACCGCCCATCAGTTCAACTAACTGCTTGGAAATAGTTGTTCCCAGCCCCGTGCCGCCGTACTTTCGACTCATCGATGCATCTGCTTGAGAGAACGGGTCGAATACTCTTTCTACTTGCTCTTGCGTCATACCAATGCCGGTATCTGTCACGTCAAAATACACAAACTTTTCATCACTTTTGACATTGATAGTCACTTCACCCTCGTGAGTGAATTTAACGGCGTTGCCTATCAGATTGTTAAGTACCTGTCGCATTCGCTCCGGTACACCTCTGTATCCGTTAGCTACCGAATCATCGACATTAAGTACAAGTCCAACTTTTTTGCGCTTGGCTTCTAACCAAAATGTTGAAATAACCAAATCCAACTCTTCGCGAATAAGGAAATCGCGATAATCTAAATCAAGCTTACCTTTATCCAACTTCGCGCTATCAAGTATGTCGTTAAGAAGATGCAGCAATGAACGTGCGGAACGGTTTATCGTGGTTAAGTGAGATTTTTGCTCTTCGCGTAAGGCTTCTCCTAACATGAGGTCGCTAAAGCCTATTATTGCATTCATAGGCGTACGGATTTCATGACTCATATTAGCAAGAAATGCGGTACGCGCAGCGGCAGCTTGCTCTGCTTTTTCCTTTGCCGCTTTTAATTCATTCTCCATCACTTTTCGATGTGTAATGTCAGATATGAAGCCGTCTACATAGAGCACCATGCCATCATCGTCTTTAACCTGTACTCCATGCTCGATAACCCACTTCACCTCTCCGGATTTTGCGACGATTCTATATTCATATGAAAAGGCGCCTACATCAGGACTAATAGATGATAGACGCTCTACATCATCAGGATGGTAAAGATCGGTGAAAGAGCGCTTCGGATTGGGCAAGGTAAAATCTTCAGGCGGGTATCCGGTTACTTCTGTTACAGCATCACTAATAAATACCATGGGCCACCCTGGCATACTTAAACAGCGATAAGCCATACCAGGAATATTTGAGATAAGACTTCTAAATTTAGCTTCGCTCTCGCGCAATGCATCTTCCATTTCCTTGCGTTTACGTAAATCAGAAGCGAAAGAGACAAAAACGGGCTTACCATCAATTTTTGTGTAGCCGACACCCAAGCGCACTGGTATACGCTCACCGTCTTTGCGAAGTACTTCTACTTCTCTTCCTGTACCAATAATTTGCTCAGTTGGTACTACTCGCTGACTGAAGAAGTCATCACCGTATAAATGACGTCTTTCAGGAGTTACTACCTCAGCTGCGTGCATACCGATTATTTCTTGCTGAGTATAGCCATAGATGCGCTCAACAGCGGGGTTAGCGGTTTTTATAATGCCTTTGTCATCAACGGTCAGGATGGCGTCGACGGCGGTATCGGTAATAGCACTTTGAATTCGCTCACTTTCAATGGCGCGTACCATTACATCGCGATATTTAAAAAGAAGGCTAATGCCCAATACCATGGTAATTAATATTAACGTAACGATAGCAATCGAAATTGCTAGATAAACAGCAATATCTGAAGACTGACCCGACGTTTCCATTCCTGGTGGCAATACGAATCTTGCTGCCGCCATCCCCGTATAGTGCATACCAGAAATAGCCAGTCCCATGACGATACTTGCAAGTAATACATGTTTTCCTAACAGCTTTTTACTTTTCGTAGCAGCTGTAATGCCGAATTTAATCCACAGCGACAGCATGGCTAAACACACAGCTACCACAATAGAAAGGGCAAACATACCAAGGTCGTAACGAAGAAGCGGTGCCATTTCCATAGCGGCCATACCACTATAGTGCATGGTGCCAATACCGGCACCTACCAGTACACCGCCTATCATTATTTCAGCGAGGCTAATACGGGACTTAGTTAAAAGGTGAAGCGCCACCCAAGCAGCGGCAAACCCGGGAACGGCAGAGAGCCCAGTAATGAGTGGATCATAGTCAACGGGCAGACATAAATCAAAAGCGGTCATCCCTAAGAAATGCATAGACCAAATACCACCGCCTAATGCAACGCTGCCGGTGCCTAATAAGGTATTTCGTCGAAGTTTGTGTTCGGTGATCGCGGCTTGCCCTGCCACATTAAACGCCATATATGAAGCAAACACAGCCACCATAAGCGATAGAATGACCAAAGGAACATGATAAGCACCTTCTATTAAGGTGGCGTGTTCTTCAAAAGTAAAAAAACGGGATATCATAACGCGGCCATACTACCTATTAATCTAATTTCTAATGGTGCGACAGCTATAACTTAGCACATTCACATATGAAGTGCGGTTATCAATTCGTAGCAATTAATTCAAGATTATCGTGTAAAACAAGAAGTCAAAGTGTTTTTTTGCTGAAAAGAAAAAACCCAGCAAAAGCTGGGTTTTAAATGTGGTTGCGGGAGCAGGATTTGAACCTACGACCTTCGGGTTATGAGCCCGACGAGCTACCAGACTGCTCCATCCCGCGACTGTACGGTAAAGCTTGCGATTGCAATGCTTTGTAATTCTGGTTTTCAAATTGGTTGCGGGAGCAGGATTTGAACCTACGACCTTCGGGTTATGAGCCCGACGAGCTACCAGACTGCTCCATCCCGCGCTTGTACGGTAAAGCTTGCCTTTGCAATGCTTTTAAATTCTGGTTATTTTCTGTGGTTGCGGGAGCAGGATTTGAACCTACGACCTTCGGGTTATGAGCCCGACGAGCTACCAGACTGCTCCATCCCGCGCCAGAAAATTATTGTTGTAAGCGCTTCATTTAATGCCTCGCTTCAACGTGGTGCGTATTATACATAGGGACTTTCGCAACACAAGTACCAGCATGCGAAATATTTCATTTTTCTGACTGTTAGCGGTTTAATTGACCAACATGAACAAAGTTAATACGAATTAACCGATTTTCGGTTCCTATTTACACACGTTGATCCAAGCTATTTAAACTTTTCCATTTTTTCAGCCAACGAGAAATCTAATTCTGTTAGCCCACCAGCGTCGTGCGTAGTCAATGTTACCTCTACTTTATTATAAACATTGAACCACTCTGGATGATGTTTTAGCTTTTCCGCCCAAATCGCAATTTGAGACATCCACCCAAAAGCTCGGATAAAGCTCTTAAACATAAACGTCTTTTTGATAGTGTCTCCACTTTGCTCCCATAGTGTGTCATCGGAAACCAGTTCATTGAGCGCTTTCAATTTTTCGTTAATTTCATTATCAGACAGCTTCGTCGCCATTCTTATCTCCTTCAATCACTGATGATTACGTAAAAGTTTTACCTACTACGAGATACTTTAATCGATTGGTTTAACATTAGAAGAGACTGGAGACAAAATCACAAAGAGGAGTGGAGGCTAAGGTTTACAAAAAGCCACCCTTTAACTTCTATAGTCAAAGGGGGGCGATACTTCTACCTTATTAACAGATTAGAACTCGATAGCTAAGCGCGCATAGATTTGACGACCTCGTGGATCGTGAACCTTAGAGTCAAACCCGCTGTTAGTGAATAGCTGTGGAGGCTCTTCGTCGAACATGTTAATTGCGCCTAACGTCAATACATAACTTTGTTCTGTATCATATAAGCCACCTAAGTCGATGTTGTATTGAGCATCTACCGTCAAGTGACTATCCACTTCGTAATAGCCACCTGAACAACCACCCACGTTAGCATTACCGTCCGCGCAATTTTGATCATCATCATATGATGAGATATAACGAAGGAAGATATTGGCTGCATGGATATCGTTTTGCCAAGCCAGTCCCAAGTTCGCGCGCAATTCAGGAGAAGACACACCAATGTTATTGAAGTTACGGCGTCCAGCACCATCAATGTTTCCTGCCTGTGGGTCCATCAAGTCATACTTAGTGATGTAGGTCGCATTCAACGTAGGTGTAAAGTTACCGAAGTCTGTCTCTATTTTATAACTGGTTACAAAATCAATACCCGATGTTTCCATAGAACTCGCGTTAACATACGTGTTATTTACTTGAAGAACAGGCCCAGTCATCGGGTCTCCAGCACGGATAACGCGGTCTGGATTAGTCGGGTCTTCATTTAGTACCGCCTGCGCGTTCTCTTGAATGATTAGGTCTTCAAACTCGAAATTCCAATAATCAACTTCAACAGAAAAGTCTCTGAAAGGCTCGTATGAGAAGCCAATATTATAGGCTGTCGACTCTTCGGGTTTTAGCTCTTCATTACCCGATGTTCTAACAGCCACAAATGCCGTAGCACCTTGAACGGGGTCAATAAGCTGTTGCAACGACGTTGCGCCACCTTGTGCTAAGAACACTGTTGGCGCTCTAAACGACGTAGATATCGAGCCGCGAAGTGAAAACTCATCAGTCGCACGCCACGATATCGCTAACTTTGGATCCACCGTACTTCCAATGGTACCGCCGTAATCTTCATAACGAACCGCTAGTTGAACATCTAACTCATCATTTATTGGTAATGCAAGTTCACCGAACGCTGCCCATACATCCTGGCTACCATCAATATCAGGGTTGCCGATAACGAATGTGAAACTGTCTTGGTTAGCAAGATCATCGTAATCTTGGCTAAGCTGGTTTTCACGATATTGAACACCCAAAGCTAACGCCGCAAAGCCACCGCCCATTTCGAACACATCAAACGATGTAATCGCTTCGAAAACTTCAAGGTCCGCTTTAGAGTCAATCACTTCGGTTCCCGTAAAGGAGCTAACCACATAATCAGAGTTAGGTGCCGTTGTGTAAGACGTTGCAAATGGATTGAAGAATTCGCAATCCCCTACCCCTGGCGTTCCTGCGATAGGATCACAATTAGAGCCACCTAGACCGTATAGCGCAAGCTGAAACTCGGTATTTAGTACGTCAGGAACCCTAAATACAAAATCGTTAACCGCACGTGTATAGCTAACTTCCCAGAACCCAGTATCTGTCACACCTTGTAAACTGGTGCTAAAGCGAAAGGTATCTGATTCGGTATTAGCTGGGTCACCAGGGAAGCCGTTACCTTCAGCGCGGCCGAAGAAAGCAACAGGCTGACCAAATGGATTCTGCGGATGGTAATCCGGAACAATTGGAGAGGTTAAAATTGGGAAGCTCGGTGCTCCACCACGTTCTGCACGGTTTCTCGCTAAACTGAATTCAGCCGACCATGTAATATCGTTATCGAACTCGTAGTCTGCACGTACATAAGCATTTGTTCGGCTCTCATCGGCAACATATGAATAAAATTTACCGAAATCAAAACCGCAAAAACCAATTTCTAAACCTGGCACTGTACCACTTGGCGCAAGTAAATCGGGTGCGCCACCAAACTCCTCACATCCGTAAGGGTCGATAATAGGCAGTGCCCCTGCACCTGGGATATTTAAGAAGAAAGAGCCTGGGTTACCCAGAGCACTTGTATCGTCTTGGGGACGACTTAGTCGTCTATCGCTGAGAAAAAGCGGCGAACGGTTGGTATAGCTTATCGCCGCTAGTACGCTTCCGTTATCTCCGGTTGCGCCCCATAAACCTTGTAAAATGTATTCTTTGTTGTCGCCATGCGCACCATCTTGATAGTCAAGGCTTACCATTGCTCCGTCATAATTGCGTTTGGTGATAAAGTTAACGACACCTGCAACGGCATCCGAACCATATAGAGCCGACGCACCATCTTTAACTACTTCCATACGATCAATGGCAATCATCGGTACAAGCGAACTGGTATCGACGAAGTTCAGGCCTTCGTTCGTTGGTTGCGCTGTAACGACCTGACGCTTATTGTTAAGTAAAACCAGAGTAGACGCTACGCCTAAACCACGAAGGTTAATATTCGACGTACCCGCTGTTGCGTTTTGCGTAAATGCATCCGGGTTGTTTTCAGCACCCGTGTTAATAGTGAGTGTTTGTGTAATATCCGCAATATTCTTTGCGCCAATCGCGTCGATAGCCACGCTATCTACCACGGCTAGTGGAGAAGGAGATTCGAAGTTTTCGCTACGGCGAACAAAACTACCGGTAACCAAAATGAGTTCTACGTCTTTCTTAGCTTCTTGCTCACTTTCAACGTCTGCTTCTTGGGCTGATGCGATATAAGGAGAGCAAAATAAAGCAGTACCGACCATTGCCGCCACTGCTGTCTTACGCGTTTTAAATTTCATAGTGTGATTCCAAATCTGGGCTTATCACTACCGGCATTACTACCCACACTTTCCGCTAGCGACAGGCTGTTCGATTTCGTGTTGTTATTGTCTGAGGCCATGAACAAATATTGACCTACGCAATTGATACTATGCTTGAATTTCACCTTTGTAAATTTATTGTGAATAATATGTTTACATTAATTTTACACATGGTCTGACCAGATATCCTTTAGGATAAATTGAAGCCTTTCCACCGAATTTAGCCATATCCCAATTGAGAATATGTTTCCCAATATGGGAAATTTATTCATTACGCTTGATTGATCGCGCACCTCAAAAATCAGGCATACCCTCTAACTTTCAATACGTTACAAGATTATTTTGAAAGGAATGATTCTTGAAATATCAAGAACACTTTATATGAAGGTGCACGAGGTCTATGGAGTTTCCAAAAATAGATGAGGTTTATAAATTACTCAGCGAAAAGCTAGAGTCTTGGGTAGAGGGCGGCATTACGCTTCTTCCTAACATTGTTGTCGCATTTTTTATTGCAATAGCCTTTGGCATTATCGCCAAAGTGATCGGCAACGTTGCTGGCAAGATTATGCGCAGAACGTTTGAGTCTCGACAAATTGCAAGCCTCCTCACCTCCATAATCAAATCTATCGTTTTAATAGCGGGAATTTTCATTGCGCTAGACTTTGTTGGCCTCAAAGGTACTGTCACCTCATTGCTTGCAGGCGCAGGTATCGTCGGGTTGGCCATTGGTTTTGCGTTTCAGGACATGACCGAAAACTTCATTGCCGGTGTGGCCATGGGAATTCGAAAACCCTTTGAGATTGGCGACGTCATTGAGGCAGAAGGTGTATTTGGTAACGTAAAGGAAATAAACCTTAGAAACACCTTAGTTGAAACCTTTTATGGTCAACTTGAAGTTATACCCAACAAGATTCTTTTCCGAAATATATTGACCAATTATTCATATCTTGGTTATCGAAGAATAGAGGTCCCTGTAGGCATTTCTTACGCTGATGATATAGAAGAAGCCGCTAAAGTTATTACGGATGCTATGAATGAAAAAGATTATGTAATAAAAAAAGAAGAAACCGCGGTATACGCAGAGTCTTTTGGCGATTCAAGTATCAACCTATTACTGTGGTTTTGGATTCGATATCCAGGGGAGCCTGGATTTATGGTCGTACGCCACGACGCGATCAGTACGGTAAAAACGGTATTAGAAGAAAACGATATTCTTATTCCTTTCCCTATCAGAACATTGGATTTCAATGCCAAAGGGGGAGATAAACTTAATAGCATGCTTAAAAGGCAGGATGAGAGAAGTCCAAGTAAAGGTAATACAAATTCATCAACTGAGCAGTCTGATGTGAAAGCGGGTGATAACCCTGAGCAACCCGCAGAAGAATGAAACTAACGGAGATGCAAATGGAAATGTTAAATTCAAAAACACTTAAACACGCTTTTTTAGTACTTATACTCGCAGCCAGTTTTGGGAGCTTAGGCGGTTGTGCAACAGTTGAAGGGGCCGGTAAAGATATTCAAAGTGCTGGAGAAGCCATTGAAGAAGGTGCCGAGGAAGCGTCTAACTAACTCGTTTCTGTCGACATAGGTCTTGCCGATAAAGTACGACTGTGTAGGTAAAAGCCTGACGATGAGACTGTAACTAATTTTGTGTAACTGCCTATCTCAATTTACTCTATAGAGAGTTAAGGATAGGCAGATGAACATGAATAAGAAAGAGCTTGAAGCTTT
>NZ_JACSOE010000101.1:0-10846 GCF_014349115.1 Alteromonas sp. BZK5
GTTTGAATTCTTTCGAGTAGCTTTTTCGGGTTTTCATATACACTCCAGTTGAGATAATTATCTCTTAACTGGGTGTGTGAATCTATTGGAGCACGTCAAACCACGCCTACAAAACGAGGCCCTACTTTTGTGGCAGAGCAACTAGCGTAATGGATACTACTATTTTGCGGGTTGTAAATCTGAATCTTCTGCAGTTTCTGGCTATTGATTCGCTTATCTAAGCTTTATTAGCCAAAAGTTCCTGTAGCGCTTTCGGCAGTATCGCTTGCGCACTCTTTGTTATGCGAGCCTCATTCTTTTGCCACCAAATTCCCGAATATACGACGCCTAAACCGATCGCTGATAGCGCTACAGGGAAAAGCCAACTATCTTCAAAAACGGTAGAAGCAAGATGACCTAAATATAAACAGCATCCCAAAGCACCAAATATGACAAAGACACGTCGAACCAACAGAGCACCAGCGCCAATCATGGCAAGGTTTATACAGAAATAGACAAATTTAGACAGTTCGCTGTCTGAATCTTGGCTGGTAAGGCCGCCCCAAAACGCTAAAACGCCGAAAAGATAAAGCCAAAACGCGTAATCTGCTGTGTTTCGTGCTCTGATGTCCACCCAGAACGCCAATAGCGTCATCAACGCGCCAAAGTACATCGACACAAGTGCTCGGAATTGCCACGTGTAGCTGTTCCATAAGTCCTCATGGTCAATAATGAGCATCACAGCGTCCATACTGATATACCAGAGCGTTACCGCAATCGGCATTATTAAGAACGGGTATTTATATCGCCATGCTACGACAAGTCCAGTTACTAGCGTTCCAAGTTCCATATATAACCATAGCCATTTAATGCGTTGGTGAAACTGGCGATAAACCGTAGTGTCGTCGGGCCATAGCCCTAACCATTGCTGCGCACCGTAGATAGCAATTGGCGTTAAACAAACTACAAACGTGGCACAGATCCCTGCTGGTATTATTAAATGCTTACGAGCAAAGGAATTGGCAAGCTTTAAGCCCACGCCAGCATAAAGCATAGAGATAAATACGATGCCGGCACCACCAAATTGCTCCCAGCCTAAATTCATAAATAGAGTCATGGCGCCAATTGCAATAAGGCCACCTAAGTAATACAGAATATGGGTGAAGGTAAAAGAGGGAGTATGCTGATTTTCATCTTGAAAGAAATTGTACAGAGCAATGCCCTGTTGCTCGGAGATGATATTGTTAGCTACTGCTTTTTGAATACTGGCTTTAGATACTTCCATGTACTTCTCTAAATAAGCTTGAAGAGCTGAAGATTATTACTTTACTTTGTTATAGGTAAAAAGCCAGCCTAATAGAAGTTACTCGCTTCCTTTCTCGATATCTAATTCCGCTCTATCGATTAGCGTAAAATAGTCTTCATCAGCGTAAAGCTTTAAAAAAATAGACATAGTGATGCTTGTCATTTCATTTGCCGCCTCTTTGAACCCAGTATTAACGTGAAGATCAAAGCCCGTTGGCGATGCAGACCCCATGAACTCTTGAAGTTCAGTGAATTCTTTTATTGCTTCGGCACTTAACCCTAAAATGTACTCAGTTCGCGCTGGCGTTTTACTCAGCCATCCTGACTCGGCCGGCAGTGATTTTTCTGAAATAACCTCAAGATTATACTTAAAACTTCTTTCTTGCTCTGAGGAGCTAACACCCAAGGTAAGCCAGGTGCTTTCTGGCTTTATTTCGGCTGGCTTGTCTAAGTGAATCTTCGTAAGTAAATGATTGGGGTCGAGTTCAACAAATTTCTCCTCATCAAATGAGCGAAACTCAAGCATTGTTGCAATAGGTATATTGGCGCAACTAACTACAAGCAAAGTTAATGAAACAAAAAATAATTTTTTGATACTTAACAACAGCGGCATCCCTTCATTGGTTATTACATGACATGTTCTAGCCATTCTATACAGTTTTCGTCGTTTCTTTTGCAAAAGCTTTTTCAGATTTATTCCACGTTAAGTGGCCAAAAGCGATACCCGCAATGGGAAAGATGATCATCGCAATGGCGAGTCGCCCCCAGATGTTTTCGGAAGGTTCTATAAACGCCATAAGTATTGACCATAATAAACCAGTAGAGACTCCCCAGCCTAAAACACCATAAACTAGAACGAAGCGCTGCTTTCCTTTTTCTCTTATGCTCGCCCACTTTTCTAATTTCATCGCAGATATCCTTTTTCAATACTAAGCAATCATCGCAAGACAGACAAAAACCACCACAAAGCTTAGAAAACCAACAGCAACGGTCCTTCCCTCATCACGACCTGCTCTTGGGTACTTGCCGAAGGTTAGCAATTTAAGCACCACATGGCCCGTGCCCTTCAAAACGAATTCTATAATTGCGTCTATGATAATCCACTTTATTACTCGAAGCATAAAGCGGCCCAGCGGTTCAAAAACTTCTTCCATAACCCTTACGCTCTTTAACCTAAAACCTGTTCTATAAAAAGCAACAACCACATTGCAAGAACGGCAACGAAGTTGATAGTAAACACCAAACCACGCAATCTAATATTGTCAGTAAATATTTGTACAAGACTATGCAGCACCCTGCCAATAACAAATACCCACGCAAGGGAGACTTGCGAATTGCTAATTGGCTCACTTAAGGCAATTAGCAAGGCGCAAACAGCGTGAAAAAATAACGGCCACTCAAATTGATTGCTCAGATTCGCACTTACTTTAGGCTGTATATCAGCAAACGGGTTTGAACCATCTTTGTTTTTCCCTACTCCCCATACCGAAGGCGCGCGAGCTAGCGTGAGAAATACGTAGAGCAATGCACAAAGAAGAATGTGCATAAACATAGGGGTTATTAAACTAGACATCTTGGTTTAATTATCTCGTTGTTATCAAATTTTGTTAGCTATCAACGCAACTATCATATCTTTGAACACCTTTCGGCAGACCAAGTGCTACACCGGTGAAAGAGAAAATAAAGATAATCGATATTACAGTTAATGCGGCAAAACTAGACTCGTTTATGTTAGCGCTGACAACTACCGAAAAGGTGTTGATACAAAGCAAAAGCAAGCTTATTTTTGAATACCCTTTAAAGCCTAAAACTCCAGCGAGGATAAGCATTAAAAACGAGCCCGCAACTGCCGGAGTAAATGGCGCAGCGGCCAGTAGCAAACACAAAACCGATATAAGCACAGATAACATTAAGAAGAGTTTTTTCACGTTTTGCCCCTTTTTTTTGCCGAGCAGCTGAAGAGATAAAATAATCACTAAAAGCATAGAGTAAAAACGGCGAGTTAATAAACTAACTACATAATAAAAACCGCTCTGTTGCCACCCATTATTTTCTAACTTGTAATGATTGGCCTACACTGAAAAAGCGTTGAACCAAGCCTACCACCTACTCGTTTTCTGCTTTTCTTAGTATTTTAAAAATTCGGCTAATTGTGATTTCAGACAAGTTCCATTCGTAACCGTCAAAGTCAGTGGTATTGATAAATTGGACGACCACGGTATCGAGGTCTTTGTCATATTCTGCAAGGCTCTGGTAGCCGATAACCAAGCCTCCATGCTCGAACACATAAGGGTAAAGTTCCGCTTCGCCTTCATTGAAAATAGCGCCGTTGTTTAGCGCTCGTAAGAACTTACCCACATCTTTTGCTGTCGCTAGCATACCGTAGTCGCGCGCCTTAACATCTTCCTCGTAACCAACGTAATAGCCGCTCATCACATCGTCTATATTGACTTCGCTTAATGAAAAATAGGTGTTGTTCAATTCAAGCGGAAGTAAAATGTTTTGCTTAATGTACGCGTGGTGACTGTACCCCAAAACCTTATCCATAATATTGCGAAGCAACAGATAGTTCGTGTTGGAATACTCATATCCATCACCGGGCTCAAAACTCGCCGGAAGATCTAGCGCAAAGTCGAGCGCTCGCTTGCTGTTTTCCGGTTCGTTTTCCCAGTAGGCAGCATTATCAGTAAAGTTAGGGATTCCTGACTTATGCTGCACCATCATTTTAAGCGTTATTTTTTCTGAATGCTCAATTCTGTCTTTGAGTTCGGGTAAATGATCAACGAGTAAATCGTCTAGGGATAGTCGCTGTTCTCGCGCCATTTTGGTGATAGCCACAGCAGTGTACAACTTACTGATACTGGCAATTTTAAATAAAGAGTCGGGGGCAGCGGGTATTTTGTTATCTCTGTCTTTCCAGCCTGCTGTGTAAGAAGCTGGAGGTTTTCCCGCCTGATCCACGTAAACAATCATGCCGTCAAAGCCGTGGCTAATTGCTTCATCAACTTGTTCTTGTACTGTGTGTGGCAAAGGTAGGATCCAGGCTTTAACCAATATCCACGGAACGAAAAACAAGGAAACAATAGTACTGACTAGCAGAAGAAACCTGATAATGGTTTTTCTTCGGTTCTTCGTCATTTTACCCCGTCCTTAAAGATCATTTTGTAACACTATCACTAGGTGTACGCCAACTTATTGCAACCGAAAATACAATTGTTACCTAAACGGCTATCGAAAATGAAACTTACTCATGGTACTTTCGAATTACAGCAATCTTACCGTTCTCTATCTCTAGTACTTCCATCATTACTTGACTGTATTCAATAGGTTGATTGTTTTGCGGGTGCACGCCCTTGGCATAATTCTTATATCTGATAGCAATAGCAGAATGATTAAATGTAAAAACATCTAACAGCTCAGCACTATATTCTGTATGTGCGCCTAAATAGAACGTCATGCCCTCTCTCATTTGCTCCTTACCGTCAGGTAATCGCGTATCGTCTATCACCCATGGCAAATGTGAATGACCAACATCATCAGCGAGCAAATTTAAGTGATTTTCAAGCTCAGCTTTTGTCGCGCCAGGGGCCTGAGTTGCAACCATTGTGTCGAAGTACTGTTGGGCAAGCTGCTTAAGATCTATTTTAATATCTTCAGCCGATACCGTAGCTGACACTAGAAGTGATAATGCAAGAAGTAGATTTTTTTTCACTAGAAACTCCGTTTCACCTGTTTCATATATTAACGAATTTGCCTAACTTGTCTCGGTTGGGACATTTTGCGTAATCATCTTTTTATAACCATGGTAGCTATCATAAAACTGCTTATGTGCCGCATAAGAAAATGTATCGTTTCTTTCTGTATATTGCCCAATCCAATCAATAAGCATTGCTAAGTTGTCATCTTGGGCTTGCTTTGTTTTGTATTTATGGGGCTCCCAAGGTCTCGCCTTTGCGTTTGAAATGCAGGTTTCAATGGATAAGTTCATAAATATAATTTCAGTAGACTGCTGTTCTACAGTTTTTAGTAAGTCTGTATAGCAGCCTTCAATTACCCATTTGTCGTTAGAAGAAATAAAAGCCTTTATCTCTTCTTCAGACTCATCAATAGGCTTTCTCTCAGGTGGGCTAGTAGGTTTCCACGCTAATGTATCTAGATCTAAATGAGCCAAACCTTGTGTTTTGCATAAGTGCTGTGCCAGCGTAGATTTTCCAGAACCAGAGTTTCCAAATATTAAAATTTTTGCCAAAACCACCCTCCTTAAATCAACTAATAAAATGCTGAACTAACAATGCGTTTTAAACGACCTTAAACAGTCCACGGCAAGGTAGCCAGAAACTACCAAAAGGCCATTAAAAGTGCACTAGCGCTTAAAGTTTTGACTGTGAAGAACCCCAACCGCGTTAACTTGTTAAGTGCTATGTAAATAATTATTAAGCTCATCGACTAACTCAAGTGCTTCGCTTTTCGTTAAGTAAGGTACTTTTATCGTTCTGGCCCAAAAGAAACTTTTACCTGTTTTAGAACTCACTTCTGAAAAAGGCATAGCCAATAACGTGTTATCGTTTCGGTTGGGGATGGGAGTTAAAAACTCTACGTCTCGATACAGTGTTTCACTGTCTGGCGCTTTAACCTCACCTTTCACTTTTGCAGCAGCTATCAAGCCACACCATTTGTGGGAAAAGAAAACAATGTCGCCTATATGAACATGGTGAACAAACCTTTTGGCGTCTCCATACGCCTCCAGACGACTATTATCCATCATCGACCAAATAGAGTCCTCATTCCAACTGCGATTTGTATCAAATAATACACCTTTTACATCACTTGGGTTTTTGTGCTTATCATAGGGAAGCGCAAAGAACTCAAAGTACTTTTCGCCAGCAAGTTCATAAATTCTATAGGGCAAGAAATCGATGGATATACCACTTTTCTTCCAGTAGTCGACTGAAGATATTAATGAGTCATCCGCTGCACTGCCGATAACTAATAAGTGCTGTTTATTATTAAATTCTTTAGGCTCTAATTGGTGCTCAAGACTAAAAGCCTCTCTGTGTGCTTCAACTAGCGACATGTCGCCTTTGCTATATTCTTTGAACTTATTTTCTAATTTTTGATAGCTCCATTGACCAGCATCTTGCGCATATCTTAGCGCTTGATGAACGGCATCTTTCCCGGCAGATGCACGCTTTAGCTCGAATATGACTAATTCGCCACTTTCATTCAGTGCATATATGTCGGCTTCTGCCTGCCATTGTCGTTCTTGAAACACCGGCATCAATCTAGCATCTTCAAATAAAACGTCTAAAATACTGTTCGCAATTAAATTTTCTAGATCTTTCTCTAATTTTCCAAAGCTAGAAAAGTCTTTGAACTCTACGGGTTCCAACTTTTCAAATATTTCTGCTTGTTCTTCTATTTTGTAGAGCATGCTTTGCATTCCTTTGAGTGAATAACAGGTAACAGCTTTGCTAAAGCCTTCTGCGGCTGTATCAAAGCTGCGATGTTAATTGACTTGTTGTATCTTACTTGACAGCCACTTGATAACTTCAGTTTTACCTACAGGAGAGTAGCGACTTAAATGAGGTAGGCCTTTATGCTTCATGACTACTATAGAGAACGCTTCCTGGTTCCTCTAGATATTCAGACAGCGCTTGTTTAGCAATAATAGGTATTTCATTTTTGGTCATTTTTGCCTCGAAAAAAAATAGAAAAATTTAAGCAGTACAAAAAAGCTATCGCAGCACGTTCTTCTTCGCTCCAACTAACTAGTCACACGGTTATCGTATGTCTTTATATTCAATTTTAGTTGCTGCGAATATGTTTTGAGTTTTGCCGCGTTGCCACTTGGTATTAAAGACAAGACGAACGAGTCTGATCCATCGTCAATGCCAATAATTTCTAACCCCATGCTTTTTGCACAGGTTGAGAATAAAAAGCCAGATTCACTAGATTCTAAGTAGTAAGATATATTGAACTGAGTTTGCATCATATCGTCCGCCAGCTGTCTCGATATGCTGCAAGTAGAAAGTGCATTTTTAGATAAATCGTTTAATAAATCGAAGACATGTTGCGCATCCTCTCTCCAATCTACAATCACCACACGGTTGATGCTTTTTAGACCTTCTATAATTACAAATGTAAGGTCAAATGAATTTTCAAAGGCTCCATCAAATCCGCTTTCTTCTAGTCCGTCTTTGTGTTTTAGTTTGTATGCATTCTTATCAGAAAGATAAAGTTGAACTTCATTTACAACGGTTTGATTTCCATTGCCGATTATCTTCGCTAATGCAATTTCTGGGGAGTGGTTTTTCGGCTGATTTTCATTACAGCCTATAACAACAAGAGCAGTTATAACTATCAGTAATCTCTTCATCATTCCTTGATTCCAACTTGGTTTTATCCACTACAGTGGGCTTCCATATATAGCGGATACCGACTTAAAAATAGCTAGTTAGACAGACTCATAATGTACACCCTTTTAGACAAAGATGCCTGTCTCGTTTAGTCGATGATTCTCTTTAAAGGTGCGAATCCCGTATTCTCTCAGAGCGTGTAAGACAGTTACCAAATGTCTACCGCTGTAAAAAATGACTGTCTTGTCTAGTGCCAATAATGGCTTCTTTCAATTGTTGAGGAAATTGTTCAGGTGGTAAATTGCGTCCATCTACAACAAAACGGGTAATAGTAAGCTTAGTGAATGACTCAAGTAATTCGTTTTTATTGAGCTCCCAAGTGCCTTGAGCTATAACATCGAATTCAGCCTCTGTACCCGACTCTTTCATACTCATTTCAAACATCACGTTTGAGCTGCCATTACTTACATACTCCGCACTCCCCGTGAACTTGGCGCCATCGCCTTGTCCACTACATTCCCAGTGGCCTTTTAATAATTCCTGCTGACTTTTCGAGCAGCCCGCTAGCATAATTAAACAAGCCATAAAAAAGCGTTAGTCTTGCAAAGTGTCATAGTAATATCCTTTTATTGGTGTTCTGACAGATTAGTAATAATTATGGCAGCTTAAAAAGACTTTATTGAATTTTTTTGGCGCAAAAGAGTGAGCACAACAACGTAAGCAACCGTAAGCAAGACAACAACGTAAGCAAGACAGCCATAATTCGAAAACACCCAAACTGTCCCTTCGTACACTTTCTTTAATCTAAATACCCATCCAAACTGCTAATCGAGTTAATCAGAGTCGGACAGTCGCAATGCCTAAAGCCCGAAAGTCTCAAATTAGTTTATCGGATACGCCCTATTACCACTGTGTTTCCCGCTGCGTTCGTCGTGCTTTCCTATGTGGCGAGGAAAACGGTAGAAGCTTTGAGCATCGTCGCCAATGGGTAGAAGACCGTATTCATATTTTAAGTGAGGTTTTTGCCATCGATGTATGCGCTTATGCGGTAATGAGTAATCATACGCATCTGGTATTACACGTAAACAAAGAGAAAGCAGACGCACTGAGTACAGAAGACGTGATTCAACGTTGGCATAAACTTTACAAAGGCACATTAATCTCACAGCGCTACTTATCACCAGATTTACGTAAAGAATTACATGAAACCCAAATTAAAACGGTTGAGTTAACGGCTGAAGTATGGCGTAAAAGGCTATTCGATATCAGTTGGTTTATGCGTGCACTGAATGAATACATTGCCAGGGCCGCAAATAAAGAGGACGACTGTACTGGTCATTTTTGGGAAGGACGGTTTAAGTCACAAGCGCTATTAGATGAGTCAGCCCTTGCCGCCTGTATGGCTTATGTTGATTTAAACCCAATACGAGCAAAGATGGCCAAAACTCCTGAGGCATCGGACCATACCAGTATCAAATACCGTATTAACGCAGCCAGGCTGGGCAAAACACCTAAAAGACTTATGCCTTTTGTAGGCAATCCAAGACAAGAGATGCCACACGGTTTACCTTTTACTCTTCCAGACTACTTACAGCTTGTAGATATAACCAGCCGATATATTCACCCAAACAAGCGTGGCAAGGTTCAACATAACCTACCCCCTATTTTAGAGCGTCTCAATATTGAACACGAACATTGGATAACATTAACCACGCAATTTGAAACCTGCTTTAAGCACGCCGCCGGCAAAGTAATTCACCTAGAGCAATACGCGCAGAATCAACATCAGCAACGGGTTCAGTGCCGACACAGTGCGATGCGATTACTCGGTTAATTTTGCAGTTTAATTGAGAGTAAGACCGGCACTATATGTATACATCTCTACATAACAATTCCGGGCTTGTTAAGAACCTATTTTTTGCAATGCGCATCCCTATGCGTATACTTAATATGTAGAACAATTTGGAGTGATAGCATGCAAGATTTATATGACATCCATGCCCCAAAAAAAGCGACTAATTTAAGCTTAAACAGCGATTTATTGCAAAAAGCTAGAGACTTAAAAGTTAACCTGTCTGCAACCTTAGAACAGGCACTTAAAGACAAGTTGAAAAGTGTTGAAGATGAAAGGTGGAAAAAAGAAAACAAAGCTGCCATAGCTGCGTACAACGAGTTTGTTGCTGAGAACGGCAGTATAGGTGATGAGTACAGGAACTTCTAATGGCACAGTTTGATGTTTACAGAAACCCAAGCTCAAAAACAAATAGAGCTTACCCCTTTCTTGTAGCTGTAATTGACCAATTAGCAACAAGGTTAGTTGTACCGCTGACGAAGAATAAGACTAAAAATAGTCTTTATATGAAAAACCTTACGCCGGAGATAGAATTCGAAGGCGAGACATACCTATTCCTGACTCAACAACTTAGTTCCATACCTGAAGATGTGCTTAATGACTGCATCGGCTCTTTAGCGCAATCCCGCGAATTGCTGATAGGTGCAATAGACTTTGCTATTACTGGAATATAGCCTTTCTATAAGAGATTCTGACAGGTGGGCATAACGACGTAATGTGGCTAGAAAAGTAAAGCGATGAGCTAGTACATATTACAGAGCTTTATAGTGCGAGTACTCGTCGCTTCCGATATCTCCGATACCACCACCATCGGAATTGCCGTGGTCTGACGGCATTACATAAACATGCCTGTCTTGTTTAGTATTCATTGACTGCATCGTTTTTAGCGCAATCCAAGGTATAAAAAAGATGACTGTCTTGTTTAGTCCCCAGATGAATTTAGTGTATTTCACGCAAGCCAAAAACAAAAAAGCCAGCATTAGCTGGAGTACATAAACATGCCTGTCCTGTTAAGTAAGTATTTTAAGTGTGGTTCATTATTGAAACAAATATGTTTGTCTTTTTTAGTCGTTTAATACACATAAAGGTGACTGTCTTATTTAGTCCTAAAGGGTCTATCCTCCCCCATAATTTCAGACCCCAGAAATGTAGAGGAGCCTAAAAATATGGAATCTCCCGCAAATGATGGAAGGGCAAACAACCAAACTGAGAGTGATGCTATAAACAACTTCATAGAAGTTTCCTTTATGCGTACAATGACGTGGTCAACCAAAATCACACAACCCAGTTAAGCCGCTTTTTGTAAGTTAGCCATGTCAGCCTCATATTGATTTGGACTCTTGTAATCCAGATA
>NZ_JACSOE010000102.1:0-10800 GCF_014349115.1 Alteromonas sp. BZK5
GAAAGTGTTTAGGCTTCAAGCAGCCAGCGATTGTATTTAAAGAAATGGCATTGGCTGCTTGATATTGACGAGTGTCGCACTTCGCAGTTGAATTCGGGAATAAAGTTGACTTTAATCATATGAATTTTAATAAATTAAAAATCAGGCCGCATGCGACCTCATCCTGACGACAAAGGTCTAGCTTTCGAGCTAAACTGCGTATTCCCACCCATGGCGATCACCTAATAACATTGAAGGGAGTCGAAAGTTTAAGGGCAGCTTTCTATGTCCTGCAGATGGGAAGTATCCGCGAGGTAGAGAGCCTTCAGTATTGGGCAGTCGGGTTTTTCATTTCCCGCGCAGCAAGCAGAGAGTGTGGTAAGAATTGATGCCATACGTTGAAATTCTTCAATTTTTAAGGTTAAATCATTAATATGAGATTCAACTATACTTTTAACATCTGCACTCTGACGCGAATGATTTCCCCAAAGAGAAAGTAACTCTCCTGCCTGTGACAGAGAAAAACCGAGATCTCGACATCGACGTATAAAATGTAACTTATAAACATCGGCATCTTTGTAGATCCGATAACCAGCCTCTGTTCTGGAGACTGATGGTATTAGCCCAACCTCCTCATAGTAACGAATCATTTTCGCCGAAACTCCCGATAAGCGGGCTGCATCACCAATGTTCATCTTCACCTCCCAAATGATTTTTACTAATACTGTAGTTAGCTTTAAGTAACATAGTTTCGGGTAACATTTATTGAAGGAAATTTCCTAATCCATTGAACCAAGTAACCATTAACCTGTTCCCAAAAATCTCACCAGCCCCCACCTAACTTCAGGTTAAACCTTCCCCTAACCGGAAGGTCAAGAGAAGTCGATAGATTTTTTGTATGATATTAAAATCTTGATCGTTTAGATTTCCCACATGGTTTAATAATAAATAATTCTTAAAGTTCAAAAATAAATGCCGACTTAATTCATCTGACTCCACTGATCATCTAGTGTTCAAAAAATTATCTACCCATTGAACCATTGCTTTAACCAAATCATCATCATATGCGATGTGCTGACCATGGCGCTGTTCTGGCGAGGGCAGCCTCAAGGTGTCATCGTTCATACTGATAGTTGGACCATTGCAGTTTTGAGAGTCAAATTCATTAGAGATCCGATTGCATTTCGAGCTCTATCGAGTGATTTTGCTTCAATGAGTTCAGCAATAGTAAAGAGCACCATAATCATCGCAGCTTCTGGCCACTGTCTAGAATTAAGGCCCATAACTGCCATATACATCCCCTTATTTCTTTTTAATCAGTTTTTCCTCTACAGGACAATCCATTTGCATAATGCGGATTTCAGTTCGCCCCCCCCAGATTATTTAATCTTTGTAGGCGCAGCCGCGCAACAGTCTCCACTAAGGCCATGATCATCTTGATCATGCGATTTCTGGTCATGGTCATGGCCACAACCTTTGTAAGTAGGCTTATCATGATTTAGGTCTTTTTCAACATGCGAATGGTTGCAATCATTATGAACATACAAATGACCATTCGCCTTGTTCAATTCGCCTGATTTCTGAATCTTGCCTCCCACAACCAAGCTTAATTTTTAAATACAACTAGCAGCTTCCTTCCTACTAGAGTTTTACTTTTTTGCGGGACCACTTGCCCAATATGTTTACTATACTGACTACTGAAGACCCTAATCTAACTACAGAGTCAAGTTCAAACGAGGGATATATGAAAATTGGTGAGTTGGCGCGTAAAGCAGGCTGTCCGGTAGAAACGATTCGTTACTACTAGAAAGAAGGTCCACTGCAGGCACCTTTACGAGACATAGGAAATAATTATCGTCACTACGACAAAACCCGTCTTGAAAAACTACTATTCATCCGCCGCTGCCGTTCTCTCGATATGACCCATGAGGAAATTCGCGCTTTGCTGTTAGCAATCAATAATCAGGGTAAAGAATGTGGCCCGATAGATGCAATCATCAACGCCCACCTAATTCACATTCAGCATCGAATCAAAGAATTAGTAGCGTTAGAAGAGCAACGTAAGGAGCTGAATGCTTTTTGTAGCGCTGACCGCAGCATAGATAAATGTTGCATAGTCCAAAAATTGACAGCTGATGAAAGTGATAGCGATCTTTCCTTAACCGCACCAACCAACCATTTAGGGGGGCATTAGTGATGCCACGCGCTTGTTTAAAATGAAAAAAATGTGATGGTGTTAAAACTGCGTAGTCTTACACCATTATGGGCCAATTTAAAGTACTACATTTTGCCGCTCAGCTTATCTCCAGAGCGGCGCTGTACCGCTCCTCCTCGGTTTACGGTGCGGGCTTTGCCCGAAGCATTGGTTAATGTCCTAAGAATAGGACATTCTGACCGCTCATCCCCAGCACAACTCCGGATTAAAACTCGTAGTTTCTCAGTCATTTGACGTATACTTTCCATACGTCGTTCTAAGTCAGCAATGTTCTCCTGAGCCAGGCGTTTAACATCAATGCTCTGGCGAGATTTGTCATTCCATAACGTAAGCAAGCCTTCTATATCTTCCAGAGAGAACCCGAGATCTCGGGCACTACGAATAAAAACCAATCTATGAACATCATTGAGAGCATACTTACGATAACCTGACTCCGTACGCTCGGAGGCAGGGATTAATCCAATTTGCTCGTAATAACGAATCATCTTGGTGGATATTCCTGATTTACGCGATGCTTCTCCGATATTCATAAGCCCACCTTGTTAATGCTCAGCGTTAATGCTCAGCGTCCTCAACCAAAGGAGGCTGGAACCGACGCAGACGCAATGAGTTTCCCAGAACGAACACGCTTGATAGCGCCATCGCCCCTGCTGCAAAAATTGGAGAGAGCAGTATTCCATAAGCTGGGTATAGCAGTCCTGCAGCCACTGGAATCAATGCTGCATTGTAAGCAAATGCCCAAAAGAGATTTTGTCTGATGTTACCGATTGTTGCCTTAGACAATCCAATAGCATTAGGAACTCCCTGCAAGTTTCCTGACATTAAGACAACATCAGCTGACTCCACGGCTATATCTGTTCCTGTACCAATTGCAAGTCCAATATCTGCAACTGCAAGTGCCGGGGCATCGTTTATCCCATCGCCGACAAAAGCAACTTTACCGTAATTTTCTTGCAGTCGACGCACCGCTTCAACTTTGCCTTCAGGTAACACTTCCGCAACCACTTCATCAATATCTAATTGTTTAGCAATAGCCTGAGCTGTATTCGCATTGTCACCGGTAATCATGGCGACCTTGAGACCAAGCTGATGTAATGCCTTTATAGCTACTGGAGTACTTGATTTAATAGGGTCAGCTACAGCAATAATTGCAGCCAACCGACCATCTATAGCAACATAGAGAGGTGATTTCCCCTCATTCCCGAGGCGTTCAGAAATCCGGGAAAAATACGTTACCTCCAATGCTAACTCACGCATAAATCGATCAGCGCCTACTTCTACAAGGCTCCCTTCAACAGTCGCTCGTACTCCCATACCAGTGATTGAATCAAACTCAGTAAGCTCTGGCAGTAAAATGCCGTCTCCTTCTGCCGACTCAACAATAGCGCGAGCAATAGGGTGCTCAGAACGTGATTCAACTGCGGCAACTTTTGCTAATACCTCATTACGTTCAAAACCCTGAGCTAGTTCCAGATCTGTCATGACTGGACGACCTTCAGTCAGAGTTCCGGTTTTGTCTACAGCAACAACTTTGGCATCTTTGAGTAACTGTAGGGCTTCTCCCTTGCGGAATAAAATTCCCATTTCTGCACCACGACCTGTACCAACCATGATAGATGTCGGTGTCGCGAGTCCCATTGCACATGGACATGCAATGATTAGCACTGCCACAGCATTAACCAATGCGAAAGACAGGGCTGGTGATGGACCAAATACTAACCAAATCAGGAATGTAAAAAGTGCTGCCAACATCACAGCTGGAACAAACCACAATGTCACTCTGTCCACAACAGCTTGTATAGGTAACTTTGACCCCTGGGCCTGTTCTACCATCCGTATGATTTGTGACAGCATTGTCTGACCACCAACCGCAGTAGCACGCAACCTCAGTGCTCCTTTCTGGTTCACAGTCCCTCCGACAACTCCACTGCCAACGATTTTTTCCACTGGTATAGGCTCACCAGTTATCATCGATTCATCTATAAAACTGGTACCTTCACTTACCTCTCCATCGACCGGAATCCTTTCTCCCGGGCGAACTTCGATAATGTCTCCAAGCACAACGTCTTTGACAGGAATATCATTCATTACGCCATTACGGAGCACGTGCGCCTCCTTAGCCTGCAAGCCTACTAAGCGTTTGATAGCCTCAGACGTTCTCCCCTTAGCTCTCGCCTCCATAAATCGTCCCAAAAGAATGAGAGCGACAATCACTGCAGCAGCTTCGTAGTACACATTAACGGTACCCTCAGGCAAAAGGTATGGTACAAACGTAGCAACCACAGAATAACCAAAAGCAGCAATAGTCCCGACAGAGACCAGTGAATTCATGTCAGGAGCAAGCCGCGTAAGAGCAGGAATGCCTTTCATGTAGAATCGACGACCTGGAACCACTAAGACTAACAATGTCAATACAAACTGGACGTACCAGCTTTCCTGGATCCCAATGGTATTCATCACCCAGTGTTGCATTCTTGGAATCATGTGAGATCCCATTTCGAGAACAAATACCGGCAGAGCCAGTGCTGTTGCAATAACTAAATCTTTCTTTAATAAAGCCTTCTCTGCGTCCTTTCTTACTTCAGACTCATTACTGACCTGATTTTGGGTATCGATGACACGGGCTTCATAGCCAACTTTTTGAATAGCAGATATGAGATCGTCTATGCCAGCCACTCCGCGAATAGTTGCCCTCTCAGTTGCAAGGTTAACCGTTGCCGCCTTTACACCATCAACCGCTAAGAGTGCCTTTTCAACACGGCCAACACACGAAGCACATGTCATACCTTGCACTGAAAGTTCAACGGATGTTACAGGAACTTCATATCCTACCTTTTCAATTGCTTCGATTAACTTCAGTCGATCAACAGGAGCTTTAAGATGAATATCCGCCAGCTCAGTCGCAAGATTGACACTTGCGTTTACGACGCCTTCAACTTTGTTTAAAGCTGCTTCAACTCGTCCTACACAACTTGCACAGGTCATACCCTCAATAGGTAAGCTAACCCGGGCTTCAGCATTGCTGGAGAGCTGGTTTTTATGAATGCTCATGATGTATTTCTCATTGTTGGTTCAGATATTAAACAGTCTAGGGCTTACCATGATGGGAAGGTCAAGCGTATTATTTTTAACCTCATGAACACAACAAATGAAGCGCCATCATTCCTGATATTCATCCAGCTGTTTGGTAGTGTGTAACTCTAACTCAAAAGAAACGAGCGCCTAAATCTCAAAATATCAGGCTAGTAGCCTGTTTGAATGTGCTCCCTCAAGAAAAGCCCCGCTAACTGCCTTTTGCAGTGGCGGCGCTAGCATTCTTTTCGGTATTCATGGCCGCAGCTTGTAATCAAGCTAAGTGAATGGGAAACCTATTAACTGAAACGCCGTCATGGTAATCGGGGACGGGGTGGGATGACGCCCAAGCCGTCAGAAATCTGGCCGCTTGGGCGTTTTTTATTGTTATAAGGTGCCCAGTAAAACGGCGCTGATTGCTGGAATTGTTGTGCCAATGACTTCTTGAGTGCTAGCAACAACAGGTAAAGTTGCAGACATGACACTTTCAACGACTGTTGGTGTGTTGTAGAGACCCATACCGCCACCAATGCCCAAGGCAAAGGCCATCAAGCTTTGGCGAGCGATACCGCCCACAATACCCACCAGAACCATGGCTCCCGCTACGATCCGTCCCAAAGTACCTTGGGTCCAATCTTTTAGGGTATCCCACACATCGGTGAAAGCATCACCACCGGTGCCTGCAAATGAGGGCTCCGAAATCATTAACGCCATTAAACCAAGCGCACCAATGGTCATTAGGCGCTGAGTCTGAATGCTGCGAACTGCATTTGTCATTCGTTAGTTTCTCCGTAGATACTCAAGTTATCGCGCTTACCATCAGCTCCCGCTGAGGCTGAATCGCTTTGAGTCTGAAGTGGACGTAGCACTGGCGAAACCGTTCGAGGTGCTGACACCCCAATATCCCACCGGCGCGGTTCAATTTCGGTAAACACGTAGCTGGATAAATTCAGATCTCCACGGTCATCCTCCCAAGGCGCAATCCAAATCCGCATTACCCTTGAAGGAATGCGAATAGGTGCAGATTGCTGCGTCTCGGGTAATGCTGGATGGCTCAGCAGTCCTGTCTCTAAATCAGATTGTGAATACCCAGAGGGAGAACCAATTCGAGTCGCCACAGCATCAATCGTCTTGGGTGCAGCGCCATAACTGGTAAGCTCATAGACTTCACGAGCAGATAAACAGCGCACACCGTCAGGCATACCTGGGCATCCATATTCACTACTCCCAAGACCCAATGAACTACAGCCAGACAATAAGGTTGAGCCGACTGCCAATAAAAGTAATCCAGCTTTAGACCACTGTTTTGACTGGTGCTTTGGGTTGTTCTGCATTGATGTCGTCATGGTTAACTCTCCTCTGGATACACATCTTATTGTCTGAAACGGACTTCGATCGGTTAGCAACATGCAGGATTTTTTCATCTTCTTGCACCACCCCCTTGAGAAGTGGCCAACGACAACGAGGCACCACGAGTGACTATGACTTCAATTTTCCTTGCAGCGTCTACCTCTATGACTGGGAACATATTTTCAGCCATGTCCAAATAGAACTTGGCCACTCTATCCAATGCTTTACCTGTGCCTTTAATCGCAGCGCCTTGTAATGCTTCTTGGCTCATGACTTGCTGGTACAGCTGAGTATCACCGGCATTACCCGTCTGAATCGTCGGAACAGGATTTACATCAAATGCGCCAGCCAAGCCCTGAAGGAATCCGGCCATCATCGACTTGGCCACCAGCTGGCCTTGTTTCGACACCAATCGGCCACGAATGCCGGCTTTGCCGTCTTCACCTACAGCATAAGAATCCAGTCGTGTTTCAATGACGCCACCGTCTTCTCTCACACATGAAATGGTCTCGCCTCGCAAATAAGCACGCTCAGAGCTCAAATCACCGTAACCTGCGGCGATCAAGAAACACTCTTTGATATCCGCTCTAAATCGGTTGGGTAAAATGGCTTCCTTTTGAATCCTCAGCAATGCAGGAAAAGGTTCGCGTCTTGCGGACTCGTGAGTAGGTGCATCCAAACCTGTGATCAAAGTACCTGAGATGATGCTGCCCGCCGGTAAATACAAAGGCGGCGCTTCTTGCACAACAACCTCTGGTTCAGCAACCACTTCAGGCTCAATCATACGAATCGTGATTGGCGGCAATGGAACATCCCGAGCTCGTGTACCTTGGCCATTGGCTGGCTGCTGATAGAGCGGATCAGGAAGTGGCGCATTGGCAAAATAGTCGTCTGGGTTAGACGGCAGTGGCTTTTCTTCTTCAGGCAATTCCATGGCAGATAAAGGTACTTCAAAGCGGCTATTTGTGCCTTCAACTGCTGCATCACCTCCAGCGCGAACATCATCAAGTTCCGCTCTAAGGCGGGCCAGCTCCGCATTGACTTCACTTGGTATAGAAGGCGAACCTGGGCTTAGCCGTCCTGAATCGACGTCACGACGCAAGCGCTCAACTTCACGACGTAACTGTTCATTGCGCTCACTGAGTAGTTTTACGTTCGCAGCCAAACTATCGACCCCAACATCACGAGTATTGGTATCCGTAAGAATGTGCCGGATCGTTTCCTGTCGGTTCCGACTACTTGAGTCATCGTCAGGATTAGGTGAAAACACCATCACCATAAGGATGAGACCACCAGCAATACCAGCAACCGATAGGCCCCGCTTCATGTTCGGGCTCATTTGTTCCCATTGTGCTTTCATCGTTATTCACCTCCCACAAGAAGCGAAGGTCGCTGACTTTCCACCGCTTCTTCACGATGATTGCGAACAACCACATACAACTCAGTCTTTTCACCCGGCAACAAGATATTGCGAGGCCAGTAGGCGCTTGCCACTATATCTGGTGCATGACAGGCTATTTCACTGGCTTCTATCGGCCCATCGGCAAAGCTTTCAACCAGTCCTACATAGACGGTGAAGTAATGTCCCGTCACAATTTGCCCCTGTTTAAAACCAAACTTTAAGCCAGGCTGAAAACATTTCGGGCTTGTGTCAGTTTGGCCAGCTAAACGGATGTCATAGCCTTGTGGTAACTCATTTAGTGCAAGGCGTCTGAGTAAATCACGTAAGCTATCGACGTATGGCTGAGCCGTTTCCCAAGTGGCGGCTTTTCGGTTCACGACGCCCTTAATAGGCCACTGCTGACCATCAATAGCTAAGGTGATTTCACGCGGTGGAATACGACGAGGTACTAAGGTGACAGATAATGCGGGAGCTTCCTGACCAGGCGGAGTGATGTAAAGTGAAACCGGTGATTCTTTGTCCGTGGCTACATATACAACATTCCCCTTGATTTGCGTCTGAGCATCACTGGTTGTTCTCACCTGAGGCGATTCAAACGGCGTCACAATCCGATTCAGATGACCAAGTGCTACAGGGATCAGTTCATTAACCCCCGGTGTCATCAGTAACGTTGTTGGCACATCCGTTGAAACCGTATTGGTTTGAACCGGCGAATTTGCTGTAGCGGGCTGCTTCATCACACTAGCTGGCACAATCGGCAATTCCACGTCTGCATACGACGCTTGAGATAACAGGACGCCACTCAAGCTCATTGCGATTAAGTTTGGTGTTATCCATCGATTAATTTTGGTTCGCATCATTCACCCTCCGGTTTTGCTCTTGGGTCAACTTTTCACGAACTCGCTTCGTTCTAGCTTGCCCCTCATACGTATCCATCCAACTGAGCTTTGGACGGTATTGCTCAATATCGATGTCAAACTCATAGGTGCGAGTTTGGCGCTGTTCATCTCCAGATGGTCCAGAGACCAAGGAATAACCGGTCACAAAGACATGGCCGGTTTCATACTCATACTCCACTTGTCTGGGTTGGAATTTGAGCGTGACTCGGTCTTCCCGGATTTGTCTTGCCTGAATCTCCAGTGCATCGACCACTTGCTGGTACACCGCTGGAGAAAGCAGTGGTTCTATAGCAACCCGGATAAAGGACACATTACCCGGCGTCACGTTGCCCATAAGCTCAGCCAGGTAGAGCCCCCAGGACTCCAGGTAAGGTTGAGTGGCTTGGTTTCGTGACACTTCAGCCGTTTCAGACAAGGTTGGTGGTTGAATGGCCACTACGGTATTGCGAGAAAATGCCGCAACCGCAAGCAGCAAGTTAGATAGCACCAGCACTGCAATCAGAAACCGTTGCCATCGGTTCTCTAATTGCGTGCCTTGCCATGATTTTAAAAACACGTCGAACTTCACGGCAGATAGCTCCTGATAAATGGGTTAGGGATCGTCTTGGCTTTGGTTGGCAACAGTCCGGCCCAGTAGATGGCGTGAAGAATAAAACCATCTGGGCGACCATCACGAAAACGCCGATAGAGCTTGGTTGTCACCAACCCCAACAGGCATAAAACCAAGGCATTACCGGTAAAAATGCCGATCACTAGCCCCAACAGAATGGGAGCCATCTCATCGGCACTCCAAAGCAGGAAGTGCGGCGGGTCATCGATATAGGATGGAATACTCACAGGTTCCATAGTCACTCCTCGTTGTTTGAATTGAGAAGTGAAGAATGCCTTGGGATTGGCAGGTTCGGTGGTCAGCTAGATGCCGAATTTTTGAAGGTTTTGAGGGTTCTACTCAGACAATACTAACAATTGATCTTTTTGATGCGGTTGATATGATGAGGATATTGGTCGTGTCGAGACCAGCTGCCCACTTTAGCAAACCCGGACGGGACGACATGCATATCAAATTTATTTGGGTATACGGATTTAATGGTTGATGGGGTGAAGGTGCCCCATCAACCATTAAATCCGTATACCCGAAAAAACTAAGTCAGGCCATTCACTTTACGGCTTATGTGCATTAAAGAGATTAAAGTTCATTCGAGCAGCAAGGGCGGCAGGTCTTCTTGTAGTTGATATCAAGCCATTACTAATGGCAATAGATGCAGGAGAAAGAAAAGTTCCTGAAGACATCCAAAAGCTGCTACTTACTAAAATCGAGCATAGAAAAGTATTTTTAAATCTAGTAACAAACCAAATTGAAGAGTTTTGCAATTAGAACAATTATAGAACAGTTCATGGCTCGACTAAAAACTTGTTAGCTTATCTGTTTTCTATCAATGTTAGCTTGTATATATCAAGCATATAGAATATCAACACCTCCAATTTTTAATGGCACTTTGATGCGCAGTACCTTTTGAATTAGAAATACAAACAGATGGCATTCTTTAACTTATTGATTCTACATCACTAAGTAAACCAGCTAAGTCGATTTCTTTGCGGTCTTTATTAAAGGCATATTCCCCATTTAGATTAATGTGTTGCCAAGCAACAGGTGAAAGCCGAGAAATAACATCAACCACATCTTGCCTACCGTTCCTCTCTTGGATTTGTAAAAATGCCGATAGTAACGCGGAATTATAATAAATAATGCAATTTGAAATGAGTCGAGCACAATCGTTCCATTGTGGGGTTCTAGGGATTTTCCCCTCTAAAAAGACATAATCCTCTGTAGACCACACCAATAAATGGCTGCGGAGGTGGTTTACTTTCAGCTTGGAGCCTAA
>NZ_JACSOE010000103.1:0-10733 GCF_014349115.1 Alteromonas sp. BZK5
GTTTGAATTCTTTCGAGTAGCTTTTTCGGGTTTTCATATACACTCCAGTTGAGATAATTATCTCTTAACTGGGTGTGTGAATCTATTGGAGCACGTCACCTTTCATACTGTCTTTAATAGGACTCAAGCGTGCTAAATTCATTGCAAAGCGGCGGAAGGTTGCCATATTTTCGGGCGCATCGCCGCGTCTGATGCGGGAGTCGTCTTCTCGATACGTCATATCCAGTACCCAATGTGATGCATTTTCTATCGACCAATGGCTGCGAATGGCTTTTGCAATTTGAGGTAAGTTAACCTCCAAGGAACTGATGTAATAAGCGGTCTCACTCGTTTCCTTATCTTTAAGGTAGCGTTTTCGGGTGACTTCAATGACCGACTTAATATTCGTCCAGCCTTGGCTTTGCGTCAACCAAGGCGTAATGGGTAGCTGAACGTAGGTACGCTCCTCGATGCGTCCATGACCGTCATTGGTTAAGGTTAAACTGTTTGTTTTGATATCTTGTGGAGTATCACGCCGTGTCTTGTGGAAGTAAGCCGATATTTCCGTTGCAAGTTTACCTTGGTTATTCTTGACTTGCAGAACGTAGTCGCCGCCTTTTGCATTAATGGCTTTAGCGACCTTCTTCAGGCAATGCATGGCATCGGCAGTGACAATACTGCCTTTTAACTCCAGTAATTCAATCAATTCCAGTACCGTCGACACTTCATTTTTCTTACTCTTCGATTTACATTGTGCGAGGACTAAACCTTGTTCCACCGCGTAGGCCGACACGCTGTGAAGGGCGGTTTTCCTATCACCATCGAATGAATGGCGAAGCGTTTTACCATCAAACGCAATCACGGGCTGCCCTTGGTCTTCACGGATTTCATTCACCCAGCTAATGAAGCACGTTAGCAAGGCGTTGGGCTCTAGCGAGCTGATAATACGGGCAATAGTATCGTCGACGGGTACACCCTCTTTAAAGGCCCTGAACTTACGCAACCAATCCAGTTTGCTGTCCCCAAATTGCTTAATGTCTTTCCATCCTTCAGCACCAGAAAGAATGGCCACCACGGTGAGAAAAATCACATCAAGTAGGTCATGCTTCTTATTGATATGAGAGCGTTTATCTTCAAGTGACTCAAAATGGGTAATAAATGACATCTGTGCTAGCCTAAAAAGCTAGATTTGATCACAGATGCGCTAGTTAACGCAAGTCAGAGTATGATCTTGCCCTGGAAGAAATAATTCTAAAAGACGTTTTTGTTTTTCTAATGAAGTTTCCATATCAAAGATTGTCCTTGTGTTTTATTTTAGCGTGACAATTGCTACATGATTTTTTTTAAGTGTGGGCAAAACTAAACTTCCAACTTTACCAAAAAGTGTTTAGATGCAGCCTCTTTTTTTAAGCCCAGCCTCCCAAGTCTTGAAGCGCTGTGTAAGTAACTCTCTAGTTTTCAATCCTCTTGCGAGTGCACGTTTGCTTTTTGCTCTTTCTTTCTTATTTTCAAACGTTACTCCAGATAGTTCCTGCTCAAACATACTGGGTACGACATGACTATAGTGTTGCTCTATCATCGCAATACTTGTGCCGCATTGTCGAGCAAGCACATCAACTCTTAAAGTTCGGCTAAGTAGTTGCCAAGTTATGTAAGTATGGCGCAGCGAATAGAGTGTCCTAGGCCCATCTGGGCTGGTCTTTAGTTCTGCTTCCTCTAGTGCTGATACAAAGGTTCTGCCTAATTCGTTGGTACTAGAACCGTCAGCTAGTACAAATATCTTGTCAGACGGCCGACGATTAGGAAAACGCTCCATCAAGTTCATTAGAGGAAAGACAAACTCATCTTTGCATACAACGGTTCTGGTGCCAGTGTGTTTCGTGTTCTTGCCTTTTCGTACCTTAATTTTAAATATGACTTGATGCTCTTGCCTTGTCATTAGGATATCAGACCAAGTCAGTTCTTCCATTTCAGTGCCAGGACGAATACCTGTATTGATGACTACGTCAGCATAATCAAGCAACAACTCTCTTATTTGTCTAGTCTTTTCCTTGCGGCTGTTGTCCCTCATGTTTTCTAGAGTTTCAACAACCTTCTCATATTCAACTTCACTGAAAGCAGCACGTCTAGCCCCCTGCTCTCCTTTGTTGCTTAATACTGGCACTTGAACTGGTAACATCCATTGGTTTTCGACCGCAGCTTTAAACACCATTTGTAGCGCCGCGTTGTGATTTAGTAGAGTAGACTTGTTGAGAACCTTACCAGCCTTTTGTATTCGCCAAATGTCGAACTCTTTAAGCTTGTCTTGGTCAATAGAAGTGATATAAGTGCGGTCAAAAAATGGAATGTGATATTTTTTCAAAGCTCCCATGTAGTCTTTGTAGCTAACTTTACCGCCGCCGTGCGCAAGCTCATGTTCCATAGCTAGAATACTCTTCGCAGCTACATCGCGAAAACGCTTGCTCGTTGTAAGAGTTCCTGTTTCCGCTTTTATTTTCCACTCCATGCGTAGCAATCTAGCCGCTGCTACAGCTTCTTCTTTATCAACTTGTTTAGTCGATTTGCAGTGCCATTTCCCGAAAAGCTGAAAACGGGCGTACCACTTTTTGCTGTTATCTTGCAGGAAAACGTAGAGCGTGTCGTCAATGTTGTGTCTTGCTAACTGCTTAGCCATAAATACTCATTTGCAAAGAAAAAATAATGCGCTTACTTCGAGTATATATGGCTTAGTGACAATAGCCACCTGTTTTATATAGATATTTTTAGGTTATGTTAATACACATTAACAGTAATTAAATCTGCATAAGACGAATGGCGCATTGAATCAACGTAGTACAGGCATTTACATATACCACCTCTACAAAGTCACACTTGCATAACTTCATTTTTAAAAAAGCCAAGTTGGGGGTAAAGCCGGCTTCTTTATCATTTAAGACTCAACTTAAAAAGAGTCTTTTTCTGAGGTTGCTCTAAGCTGTCCAGATATCTTACAGGTAGCTTCATTACTAGCCTTTTTCACGGCTTGTACATATATACTTTTTGCATTAACTGGGGTTTCCTTGCTGTTGCCCACCAAGCTAATAACAGTGCTTACCGAACCATCTAAACTAAAAATAGGCGCACTTACAACATTAATGTCGGGCAAAAAATCTTCTTTAAAACAACACAAGCTGCTTTTTTTAATATCTTCTAGCAATTCGTAGAATATCGCTTTTTTTATAGGCTTACCCATGTAGCGTGGCATAGGTGCAGGGGAATCGTAGTACTGTTCAACTAACGTCTTACAGCGCAGTTTAGGTAGGTGGGATAAGAAAATACGCCCAGCGGCAGAGGTAAACGGCGACAGCTCTGAGCCCAAACGGATATTCACCGCCAAAAAGTGACTGGAATCTAACCACTTTATCACTAGCGGTACATCACCATTCCAAATGGTTACAGTAATAGTTTTATCTAATTCTTGGTGAAGCTTATCTGCATATTCAAAGGCCACCTGAACGGGGTTTGAATGTTTTAGTGCCGACATACCTAAGCGAATACTGCTGTTTGAAAGCATGTATTTGGCATTGTCTAATTGCGACACATAACCAAGTTTGGTCAAGCTAACCAAGTATTTGTGAAGTCGACTCGGGCTCATTTTTGCCAGCTCAGATAACTTGGTTAGCGAGATAGGGCCGCTGTGCTCAGAGATTAACTCTAACACCTCAAGCCCTAATTCAAGAGAACCAATGCCTTTTCGGGTTGCAATTGCTTTGTCATCATCCATTGTGTTGCTGCCTCTTCATCCAAGTCGGCGTCATGCTACCCCAGGTTCTCACCGTATTACAGCACAATTAAACCGCTAGGCTGGTTTCAATAAATGCACGCTTTTCCTCAAGGGCTTGCGAGTCTCCGTTAAATTGCACTTTCCCTTTCACAATAAGAATGTGCTGATCGCACAGCGTCTGCAATACCTTAATGTTTTTATCCACAATAATGGTCGACACACCGGTTTCTTTAATTTTGCGAATAACATCCCAAATTTCTTTGCGAATAAGTGGTGCTAAGCCTTCTGTGGCTTCATCGAGTATCAGTAAATCTGGGTTGGTCAAAAGCGCCCTACCTATAGCTAGCATTTGCTGCTCACCGCCAGAGAGTTGAGTGCCTTTATTAGTTAAGCGCTCTTTTAAACGAGGGAACACCTCAAGCACCTTCGCATAAGTCCAATGCGCTTCACCTCGCGAGTTTTTTCGCGCGGCCATTTGTAAGTGCTCTTTCACAGTTAAGTTGTGAAACATGCCCCGTCCTTCTGGCACATAGGCAATATCGTTGCGCATGCGTTTCCACGTGGGAAGAGCATCAATTTCTTTGCCCTTGTACAACACAGCGCCACTACGCGGCTTTACGATACCCAAAATAGATTTCAATGTTGTGGACTTACCCATGCCGTTGCGACCCATAATACTTACGGTCTGCCCTTTTTTAATGGCAAAAGATATTCCGTGCAGAATATGGCTTTCTCCGTATAAGGTATGAATGCCTTTTACCTCTAGAATGTTGTCTGTCACGTTAAAATACCTCGTCATCGTTGCCTAGATAGGCTTCTTGAACTAAAGGGTTTGCTCGAATGTTATCTACCACATCGGTGATCAAATGCTGCCCGTCCACCATCACGGTCATTAGGTCAGATAGCTCAAAAACAGCATCCATATCGTGCTCTACCAGCACAATGCAGTAGCGCTTTTTCAGCGACTTAAGCAGGTCAATAATGATAAGCGACTCTTCATGGCCCATACCCGCCATTGGTTCATCAAGTAAAAGTACTTGGGGGTCGGTCGCCAATACCATGGCAATTTCTAGCTGACGCTGCTCACCATAACTAATGGCGCTGGCTTTGATATTGGCTTGCTTCAATAGCCCTACCTGTTCAAGGGCATCTTGGGCAATCGCAGTTACATGCTTACTTGAATGCTTCGACTTAAACATATTAAAGCTGCTACCCACTCGTCGCTGGGCGGCAATGCAACAGTTTTCCAAGCATGTGGCATCTTTGAAAATATTGGTTTTCTGAAAACTTCGCCCTATTCCTTTGCGGCAGAACTGATAACTTTTCAGGCCCGTAATATTTTCACCGCGATACAAAATCACACCCTTAGTTGCCGGATACGTACCGCACAATATATTCAGCAGGGTGCTTTTTCCCGCGCCATTAGGGCCCACAATGCTATGCAGCGATTTGTCGTAAAACTTAATATTAAATTCGTTGAGCGCTTTTAATCCGCCCCAGTGCTTTGAAAGGTTTTCAGCTTGTAAGATACATTCACTCATTTGCGTTTCCCTCCGACTAACTGCTCAATTAGCCCGGCAATACCACTTTTTAGTAGCAGTACCATTAAGATGATGAGCGAGCCCATCCAAAACATCCAATACTGGGTCATGTGTTCAATGCCGTAGTGCAAGCTCTCATAAACGAATACACCTAGAATTGCCCCAAAAATAGTTCCTAGACCACCTAAAATAGCCATTACTAATGCAGAAGCAGAGACTTCCCAACTCATCATGGTTGGATTAACAAAACCGTATTGAAGCGAGAACAAGTAGCCTGCGTAAGCGGCAAGTGATGAAGACAATACATACGACACTAAACGGAAGTGAAAGATGTTGTAGCCAAGTGCAGTGGCACGCTCAGGGTTTTCTTTTATTGCGTCAATCACACGCCCAAACCGAGAATGCAAACTAACTTTACAAAACACGTAGCAGTTAAATAGCGATAGCAAGCACAGGTAATAGAAGTGGTTCTCGTTATCTAAATCTAAGAAATTCAAACCAAAAATGCTGGTTTCGGGTTTTAGATAAATAAATAACCCGTCTAAGCCGCCGTATTCCGTTGAGTCGGCAAAGAAATAGAATGTCATTTGCGCCAATGCCAGCGTTATCATGATCATATAAATACCGCTGGTTCTTAGCACAATTAAGCCAACAATAAGTGCAATAGCACCACTAGCGGCCATGACATAAAAGGTATACAACCAAAAGTTAACCACTTCGTATTCGGGGATCATAATGGCAAATAAGTATCCGCCTAAGCCGTAGAACATGGCGTGACCAAGGGTGATAAGGCCAGTTCTTCCCACCAAGTAGTCCAAAGACATAACAAAAATAGACAAAATCAGCATGGTGGAGATTTTGTTTACGTAAAACGTGTTCTCATTGAAAAATAAGGGGATACCCAAGGCAATAAAGAAAAACGCAAAAATAAATACTTTTTCAGCTTTGCTAGAAAATACAGACATCGTACAACCTTAACTTTTGAAAAGCCCTTGTGGTTTAAAAATAAGGATAAGTGCCATTAGCAAGTAAATTGTCATACTCGACATGCCGGGCAACAGCACAGATGCGAACGTGTCAACAATGCCCACTAGCAAGGCCGCCACAAAAGCCCCTTTTATTGAGCCCATTCCCCCTATAACCACCACAACAAAGCATGAAATGAGTACGCGTTCGCCCATACCAGGTACTAAGCTCACTACAGGCGCAGAAACAATACCGGCCAAGGCAGATAAGGTAACGCCAACGGCGAAAACGACGGTAAATAATGTGCCGATATTCACGCCCAAGTTCTCAACCATTTCACGGTTAGACTCACCGGCGCGGATCATCATGCCAAGCTTGGTATTGTTGATGACGTAATACATGCCTATGGCAATACCCACACACAATACCGACAGGAACAAGCGATAAACCGGATATTCAACGATATCGGTAATTTGAATAGACGATGACAGCAGCTCAGGTACATCAACCCCCAGAGGGTCGTTACCCCAAATGAAGCTTTGTGCCGCGTTAAAAATAAAGATTAAACCAACCGTTAGCAGTACCTGATCAAGGTGGTCGCGCTTGTATAAATGCACTATTAGAAAGCGCTCAATAATTACGCCTATGACCATAGCAATACTGCAAGCAATGACCACAGCTAACCAAAAGCTGTCTGTCATGGCGGCAAAGTAATACACCAAATAAGCGCCAATCATATACATAGAGCCATGAGCAAGGTTCAAGATACCCATAACGCCAAAAACTAATGTGAGACCTGATGCAACCAAAAACAGTAACAGCCCATACTGAATACCGTTTAGTAATTGCACGAGGAAAAGCGACATTTCCATTTTTATACCTCTATGGGGAAGCCCATGGGCTTCCCTACTTGCAATAACTTATAAACGACAACCACGTGCTGGGTCATTCAGGTTCGCTGCAGCGGTTTTAACCACCATGTTTTCTCCGTTCTCAACCTTTCTTAAATAGATGTTTTGAATTGGATTGTGCGCCTTAGAGAAATGGAAGCTGCCGCGCGGGCTATCAATTTCAACACCTTCCATTGCCTTTATCAGAGCTTTTTTGTCAGCGGTATTACCCTTGGTTGCTTCCACGGCTTGAATAATCAATTGACCGGCGTCATACCCTTGAACGGCATATAAGTCAGCAGGCTTGTTGTACAATGACAAATACTCGGCTCTGAACGCTTTGTTCTTAGGGTTATCCAAGGTATCGGCGTAGTGTAGTGTGGTGAATAGGCCGTCAGCGGCTTCACCTTGCGCTTCAATGGTGCCTTCTGTTAAGAAACCAGAACCAATAAGTGGAATTTTGCCTTTAAGCCCCATGGCGTCGTAGTCTTTAACAAACTTAACCGAGCCACCACCGGCAAAGAACACAAATACAGCATCTGGCTTTATTGAGGCAATTTCAGTTAGGTAAGACTGAAACTCTGTTTTTGGAAACGGTACGAAAATTTCCTTAACCACTTCGCCACCAGCAGCTTCAAATGATTCTGAAAACGCGGCAAGCGACTCTTTTCCAAACCCGTAGTTCCAACTTAGTGTCACCACCTTTTTATAGCCCATTTCAATGGCTTGATTACCCATTGGGTAAGCAGTTTGCCAAGACGAAAAAGATGTGCGGAACACATTCGGCTGACAGAATGCACCTGTTGCAGCGTTAGCACCTGCATTGGGAATGATCATGATAGAGTCTTTGTTTCTAACCGATTTGATCATGCCCATTGCTACCCCTGAGTGAACTGGGCCAATAATGAAATCGGCATCGTCTTTATCGGTCATTGCAGAGGTTAACTCTGGAGCGCGTGCTGGCTTTGCTTCAGTGTCGCTAATGATGAATTCAACAGGGCGACCGGCAATAGTATTGCCCTTTTCTTTTAGGGCTTGTTTCAGGCCGTTAGTAGCAGCCTCACCCAACCCAGCATAAACACCACTGTATGGCAGCATTACGCCAATTTTTATGGGCGATTCGTCGGCATGTGCAGACATACCTGACAACACACTTGTCGCCATCACACTACTGGCCAAGACGACTTTTCTAAGCGTTTTATTTTTAAATATCATGGTAAGTTACTCGTATTGTGGTAGGTGAATGTTAAAAAGCGTATTTCGCCATTGCTTGAACGCGGCTCATATCGCCGTCGAAACCGTCAACAGTTTCACGCTTTGCGTAGGTATATTCCAAGCCAACCGATAGCGGCTTAGTAATGTTGTAGATGTAGTTAATGCGCGCGCTGTAAACGTCATGTGTACGCGAGCCCACCATGCCCTCGACGGTGTCTACATCTAATGAAGAGAAAATAAGATTGGTACGAGCGCTTTCGCTCCATAAGTGGCGGTAAGCTACAGTAACCGCGGTTGCATCAATGGCATCAAAGTTACCTTCATCGTCTAGGAAGGCACCATTGGCAGCATTTACGCCAACATAACGACCTAAGCCCGAACCACTAGCTACTTGAATGCGAATATCATCGCCATTGCTCAAGTTAATGCGCGATGAAAGCGATAGTGCAATACCCGTGTCTGAGTAATCTTCGCCTTGTGTTTCATAAGCAAGCTGACGCAAGATACCGCCCACTTTCACATGACCCCAGCTGGCTTTCATCGTATAAGTACCAATGAGATCAGGTACAGAATTGTCATCTGTCATAATTTGCGCGGTAGTGGTAGTACCAACGGTTGTCTCAGGGTTTTCCAACGCCACTTCAAAACCGTTATTTGAATAACGAATTTGTGGTTGACGAGTAAAAGCCACACCGTCTGTCGTACCAATAAAATCTACTGATTCAACCAAAGCGCCTAAGTCCATGATAGTTGACCAAGTTTGACCAATAAGCCAGTTGTTGTATTTCAAGTAAGCATGTCGCATACGTGGCGTATAGGAGTTGCTCACTCGCTCATCACCACCAGATGTCAATAGAAAGTCAAATTCAAACACACCGGTAATGACGTCTTCACCGTCTACTGGCGTATTGGTAGTAAATCTGAAACGAGACTGTTTCGCGTGCGCATCAAATCGGCCACCTAGCCCATCGTCGGTGGCGCCCGTTTGTACCAAAGACGGTACGTAAATATCACGTCCAGGGCCAACACCTTCACCGTTTGAGTAGTCGCTATACATTGCGTCAACTTTGATATAACCAGAGAATTTCACCTCGGTGTCAGCTAGGTTCGCTGCCTCTGCGCCAGTAGCAAGCGCTAAACCAACCGATAGTGACGAGGCAAGTAGGGGCTTGATGAGTGTTTTTTGTTTTAAAGTATTCATTCAGTTCTCCGTTGTAAATGTGCCAAGCATGTGTGTGATAAACAGAAACAACTGACGTTAAGGCAACCCACCTTTGTAAATTTTGTGTTATGCAATTGTTTCTAATCAGGGAACTTACTGTGAAGATAAATCACAAACCAATACCAAATGAGTGACTCTCAATACTTAACGGGTATGGCTTTGCGGTATATAGGTTGAACAACAATGCATTAAAAAACATGTAAACCATTGTTATTAATTGATAATCACAAGCAGATTTGGAAGAGCATTGATAGCTTTTATAGACAAAAATTACCCACCACAATTTGTTCATTATTTATAAATTAATTCACCAATAATTAAAAAAGAGCAAACATAAAGAAAAAAACAAGTATCGAGTAGGGTGAGGCTTGCGCCTCATCCCTCTCACAGAACCGTACGTACGGGCCTCGTATACGGCTCCTGCATACTTCATATCACTTGCTAAGTGACACAATGCTAATTTGCAATCTAGTATCGTGCGCCCTATGGACATCGTTCATTTTCTAACATTGTGGTAACTTTCATTGCAGGGTTTGGCGTTCTAGCACTGAGGCAATCTACCAAATTTGACTACAATTACTTCCCATATACGGCCTGTCTCACCAGACATCACTATTCCTAGCGCACCGATTCGACTTGTCCCGCTGATCAGGCGGCTTGTGTATCAATGATAAAAAAACTCACAACTCATCAGAGTCTTAAAGTCTGCTTCCCCCCTTCGCAATCCATTTAAGCTTTTGGCTAAAATGGATCCTATCAAACACAATGCTGATAGTCGGCTTGGTTTTACCCTCCACACCATTACTGGCTTTCATCGGCCTAGCCTTACTCACTACTACGGGTTCATCTGCCACCTCACACTCGCAACATTCTTGGATCACTCCTTGAACGATACGTCCAACCATTTGATTGGATCCAATGCCAGGCTTCCCCAGTTACTGCACTGGCTCCCTGTTAGAAATTCCACCCTCAAACACAAAACAGGTCTGACTGAGTATCGGGCTTCGCGCTATTTTGCACGCTTACCCACCTGCCTTGCCGAATCAGGTTCACTTTCATTGTGTACCTCTAACTTCCTATGGCTTCCTTCGGACCCTGTCGTTGGCCAACAACGCCCTTGCCATTCGGATTATCTTCCCCTCAGTCAGGGTGATTCA
>NZ_JACSOE010000104.1:0-10152 GCF_014349115.1 Alteromonas sp. BZK5
GAAAACTGCACTCAAATGGTACAGCTCCATAGTCGACGGGGCCTGGACCGCAGGCACATGGAATTAAATTCGTGGGGATCCCTCAGACTCTGACCCCATATTTATGCTTACGGTAAGTGCTCGGTTGCTAGGTAGTCGTGTGACTGCATTTCCTTTAAGCGGCTAAGACAGCGTCTGAACTCAAAATTAAGTAGCCCCTCGGTGTACAAGCTTTCCAGCGCGACTTCTGCAGATATGATCAGCTTTACATTTCGCTCGTAAAATTCGTCCACCATCGCAATAAAACGACGCGCCACATCGTCATTATGCTGGCCCATTTCCCTAACATTGGCTAAAAGCACTGAGTGATAACAACGGCTTAACTCAATGTAGTCGCTCTGGCTTCTAGGCCCGCCACACAAGGCTTTAAAATCAATCATCAATACCCCGTCAGCGTTTCTAAGCGTCGGTATTTTTCGGTTGTTCACCTCAATATCTTCGCCTTTAGAGCCTTCTTCCGGAGCTAATTGAGAAAAGTAGCTATGCAAGTTTTCGGTGGCTTCGCCATCAAGTGGGTAGTGATAAATTTCGGCTTGCTCTAACGTTCTAAGACGATAATCAATACCGCTATCAACGTTTACTACGCGGGTATTCTGATTGAGTAGATCGATAGCAGGTAAGAACCGCGCACGCTGTAATCCGTTTTTATACAAATCGTCAGGGACTATGTTTGACGTCGCCACCAGCACAATTCCGTGACCAAACAGCTCTTCCATTAACGTGCCTAAAATCATGGCATCGGTTATATCAGACACGAAAAACTCGTCAAAGCATATTACCCGCGCTTCTTTTGCTAACTTAGCCGCTACCAGCTTTAGCGGGTCTTGTGCGTTTTTAAGCTGCTTTAGTTCATCGTGCACACGGTACATAAAGCGGTGAAAATGCACGCGCATTTTCTTTTCGAAAGGCAAACAGTCGTAGAATGTATCTACTAAATAGGTTTTGCCTCGCCCTACACCACCGTAAAAGTAGATGCCCTGGATACCAGGCTTCGCATGGCCTTTCCCAAACGCTGCTTTTAACTTTACCCGCCACGTCGTTTTCTTTTCAGGTTGGGTAAGTTCATCAAACAAACGTTGAAGTTCTTTTACTGCATTTTCTTGCGCCGCGTCGTAATGAAAGTCAGACGACTGAAGATCTAGCTGATATTTTTCCCATGGCGTCATCGCCGAAACCACTCCGTACAAAAGTCAATAGCGGCGCTTGCTGCACCGACCTGCTTGAATTTCTCAATTATGACCTTAATTTTAATGGAAATCACGGTAGAATCTCACATTGAAATTCGACATACACCGAATAAATGTCACGATGTATGCGCTTTTCGGGTTCGACCTTGCTATATTCAGCGTATGGTCGAAAGCAGCTTTTAGATCGTAGAAGTAAAGGTCGGCTGCAAGATGTAGATTGATTCGGAGAATATAATGGAATTGTTAGTATCTCTTGCTTTGTTAGTAGTTGGGTTAATTATTGGCTTTTTCGCAGGTCGCTTTTTTCAACAAAAGCAGGGCGCAGGCAATACTGCACAGACTGAGAAGCAAGTTAAAGAGATCCTCGCACAGCAGGCGCAACACCACATTCATCAAACTCGTCAAAGCTTAGAGAGCATTGAAAGCCAGTGCGAAACCTTAAAGCAACAAATTGAAGAGTATGAATTGCTGCTTGAGCAAGGCAGCGATGATGACAGCAAAGTTCCTTTTTATGGGGAACAAGCAACTACGTATTTACGTAACAACCTAAAAGGGTCTGACAAATCGAGAGTTCAGCGTGTATCTGACACACAGCCAAGAGACTTCGCTAACTCGGGTTCTGGGCTGTTCGTCGGCGGATCTGATAAGAATACCGCAGAAAAACAGTAACATCGGGAACTTTATCACGACCTCGGACTCTTTTAGTGAAACCATGCTATGTCGCATATAACATGAAGGAGTGTAAGCGAACATGAAAATGTCTTTCCGCCATTGTCTATTGGCGTCTGCCGTTGTTGTAAGTTCATTGGGCTTTACTGCTAGCACACAGGCGGCGTTACCGTTCTTTTCTGATAAGAAAGATGAAGTTCCCTCTTTAGCCCCTATGCTAGAAGAAGCTACCCCAGCGGTAGTGAGCATTGCGGTAGAAGGAACACAAACCTCTACGCAGCGTGTACCCGAGATGTTTCGCTACTTCTTCGGCGCCCCGCAAGAGCAGGTTCAAGAACGCCCTTTCCGAGGTCTTGGTTCTGGTGTCATCATTGATGCCGATAAAGGTTATGTCGTTACCAACAACCACGTTGTTGATAATGCAGATGAAATCACTGTTAAGTTAACTGACGGTCGCGAGTTTAAGGCGAAAAAGCTAGGCTCTGACGAGCAAAGCGATATCGCGCTACTTAAAATAGAACCTGATGATTTAAAAGCGTTACCGCTTGCCGATTCTGACGCGCTGCGCGTAGGCGACTTTGTAGTAGCTATTGGTAATCCGTTTGGACTTTCTCAAACGGTTACCTCTGGTATAGTAAGTGCTCTGGGCCGCTCTGGCTTGAACATTGGTGGTTATGAAGACTTTATTCAAACCGACGCAGCAATTAACCGCGGTAACTCAGGCGGTGCGTTAGTTAACCTTCACGGTGAACTGGTTGGTATCAACACCGCTATTTTTGGTCCTAACGGCGGTAACGTCGGTATTGGTTTTGCTATTCCTGCCAATATGATGAAAAGCCTAATTGATCAAATTGCAGAATTTGGTGAAGTTCGCCGTGGCCTTCTAGGCATTTTAGGTAGCGATATTGACGCGGGCCTTGCAGAAGCCATGAATGCGGAAGTGAACATTGGTGCGTTCGTGAGCGAAGTGCAGCCAGACTCTGCCGCTGAAAAAGGTGGTCTGCAAGCCGGTGATATTATTACTGCCATTAATGGTCGTAAACTTCATAGCTTCCAAGAACTGCGCGCAAAAATTGCGAGTATGGGCGCGGGCGCTGAAGTTGAGCTCACGGTAATGCGCAAAGGTAAGAAAATGAATGTAGACGTTGTATTAGATGACGCTACAGATACGACAGTGACGGCTGCTCAAATTCACCCAGCCCTAGAAGGAGCAACCCTGTCTAACGGCACTGACGATGCTGGGAATGCTGGTGTAGTGGTTTCTGATATCGAGCGTGGTGCGCCTGCGGCGCGAATTGGTCTTCAATCTGATGATGTGATAATCGGCGTTAACCGAGTACGTACGTCTACGGTTGCAGAGTTCAGAAATGCACTAGACGAAGCCAAAGGCGTTATCGCACTCAATGTAAAACGTGGAAACTCTACGCTTTATTTGGTAATCAGACAGTAGCAATTTAGCACTTCAATTACATCCTCAGCTCAGACGCGTTGGTGTTCAAGCTGAGGGTTAGCATAAAAACGGCGCTTTATAAGCGCCGTTTTTGTTTTCAAATGATAACCGTTGAAAACAATGTGCTCCTAGCTTCCTAAAGGGGCTTCTTTACGGGCTCCTCTGATAAGCCGCATTCTCGAGCTACACCTATGTCCACGTAAATAACGCTGTATGAACAGCATGAAAGGTTTTGAAGTACATGCTAGTGCAAATTGAGTTGCACAAAATTTGCGTTTCATTACGGTAGTTTATTAAATAAAGTGATATCCTTTGCCGTAAGATGATAATTTAAGAATGTTGCGCTTTAAGATTGTGAAGTAGTGCTGAGTTAACGGCACCTATTAATTAAGTGCGACAGATAACAAAAAGTGTGATTTGTGACTGGCCGCTCAATTTTTAACTTCTTACTAAAATCTGTATTTCTTGGCGTAGCTGTTGCTGCACTACTGTTAGTTTTCCTACCCGATCTACGTCAAGGCAAAGGCCTTGCTCAAGGATTCTTTAACTCCCCCTCAGTAAGCGCTAGTCGCGAAAGCTATTTTACTGCTCTAAGTCGCTCTGCGCCTGCAGTAGTCAATATCTACAGCGTCAGTATTGAGAACGGTTCAGGCCTATTCAGAAATCAATCTCGTGGGCGCACCAATTTGGGTTCTGGCGTTATCATGACAGAAAATGGCTATTTGCTTACCTGTCACCACGTAGTTGCAGATGCAGATAGCATTTACGTAGCGGTTCAAGATGGACGTATTTTGGAAGCGCAAATTGTGGGCACCGACCCACTGACCGACCTTGCCGTGTTAAAAGTCACCGCTGATAACCTGCACATTATTCCTCAGGTGTCAGAACCTGACACCCATGTGGGTGATGTGGTGATGGCGATTGGTAATCCTTTCGATTTGGGACAAACCATTACTCAAGGCATAGTAAGCAGAGCCGGACGAAATGGTCTATCTAATTATGTTGATTTCATTCAAACCGACGCAGTTTTGAACCAAGGTAACTCTGGTGGCGCGCTGGTAGATAGCAATGGTATTTTGCTGGGTATCACTAACGCCAACTTCCAAGTGCTAGATTCAAATAATCGCGCTCGCAATGTAGACGGCATTAACTTTGCCGTGCCTTACGAATTAGCTAAGCGAGTCATGGATGAAATTATCAGCAATGGACGTGTTGTTCGCGGGCAGCTTGGTTTTGTTGGCGGTGAAAACCGCAACCGACCAGGCATAGACGTTTCAGCAGTAGCTAAAGGCAGCCCTGCCGACATCGCGGGTATCCGCCCTGGCGACATCATTGTAGCCATAGACGGCGTACGTTTAGAAAGCGCATCAAAAACGTTGGATATGATTGCCGAAACCGAGCCCGGTACTGAACTTGAAATTGAGCTCAGCCGCGACGGGCGTTCAATTACTCTTACGGCAACGGTCGCAGAGCTTCGCGCTGGTCAATAAGTATTGTTGGAGCTGGCAGATTAGTTCGGCTTCCCAAGTTTAGAACGTGAAGATTTAATACCAGCCCGCATAGATAATAGACACAAAAAAAGCGCCAGATAGATATGCTATCTGGCGCTTTTTCGTAGAAGTGCAAAACCTTGAGTTATTCTTTCACTCTTTCAATGATGGCACCCAAGCCACCCAGCTTCTCTTCAATGGCTTCATAACCACGGTCTAAGTGATAAATGCGATTCACGTGAGTCTCACCTTCTGCGATGAGCCCAGCTATCACCAAGCTTGCCGACGCGCGCAGGTCAGTGGCCATTACCGGAGCTCCTTTAAGACTTGAGCTGCCTTTAGACACTGCTGAGTTTGCTTCTAATGCGATTTCTGCGCCCATACGTTGTAACTCTGGCACGTGCATGAAGCGGTTTTCAAAAATGGTTTCTGTAATTACGCCCGTGCCTTCGGCAACACAGTTTAAGGTAACAAACTGCGCCTGCATATCCGTAGGGAATGCTGGGTGTGGTGCGGTTTTAACTCGCACAGCCTGTGGTTTGCGCCCTTCCATGTCTAGCTCTATCCAGTCATCACCAGTGGTGATTTTAGCTCCGGCTTGCTCTAGCTTATCTAGCACTGCATCTAATGTATCTGGCGCCGCATGAGTACAGCGTATTTTCCCACCTGTCACAGCAGCCGCTACCAAGAAAGTACCGGTTTCTATACGGTCAGGCAGTACTGCATAATCACAACCGTTTAAGGTTTCCACGCCCTCAATGGTTATTTTATCGCTTCCTGCACCGCTAATTTTCGCGCCCATCTGAATAAGACAGTTTGCTAAATCAACGATTTCGGGCTCGCGTGCCGCGTTTTCAAGAATGGTTGTTCCGTCAGCCAGCGCCGCTGCCATCAGTAGGTTTTCAGTGGCACCCACGCTTACCATATCCATGAAAATACGCGCACCTCTCAGACGACCGTCGACTTCGGCTCGAATATAGCCTTCGTCTACTTCAATCTTCGCGCCCATCTTTTCAAGGCCAGTTAAATGAAGATTTACCGGGCGCGCACCTATAGCACAGCCACCGGGCAAAGAGACATTCGCTTTACCTTGCTTAGCTAGCAATGGGCCAAGTACCAAGATAGACGCGCGCATAGTACGTACTAACTCATAGGACGCTGTAACGCTTTGTAGCGTACTCGCATCGATAACGATATCGTTAGGTGCGGGTAGTGCGACTTCAACACCTAATTCACGCAAAAGTGCCGTTGTTGTATTGATGTCACGAAGACGAGGAACGTTGGTGTAACGACAAGGAGAGTCGGTCAGCAAGCTTGTCATCAACAATGGCAAGGCCGCGTTTTTAGCGCCAGAGATGCGCACGGTACCGTTGAGCGCAGGGCCCTTTTTAATTACGAGTTTATCCACGTGCTACGCCTATTATTGAGGAATATTAAACTGGCGCTCACGCTCCCAGTCTTTTACTGAAAACGTCTTGATGGTAATTGCATGCATGCTGCCGTCTGCAATTTTATCAGCCAAAGGCGCATATACCGCTTGCTGGCGCTTCACACGGCTCATTTCGTTAAAAGCATCGCTTACCGCAATAATATTAAAATGCGAACCTTCGCCCTTTACATGGACTTCGTGAAGGTCTAACGCATCTTTCAAGATTTTTTCAATTTCAGACAATTCCATAACTTACTTCTTAATTCGCTAACGGGTGTTTATTCTACGGGTAAAAAGCTATCTGCGTCGCTTATTTTAGCAAGCTTACGTAGCTTCTCAGGCATTTTATATAGGCTAATGCTAACACCATTTTGCTTTGCATCCCTAACGGCATTAATAAGCCAAGCCAAACCTGCACTGTCTGCGCGCTCAACATCACTTAAATCAACAAGACATCTTTTATTGTTAATCAAGATACTACGCTCATTTCCGTTCAAACTATCCCAGAAATTCTTCGACAGCGTTTCACGGTCAAGATGACCGTGAACCACTACATTGCCTTTGTCGTTTACCTCGAATAGGCTCACTCAGCCTCTCCTTCGATTTCGATTGGCTCGCCTTGCTTAAGCTCAACTGGCTTACCAATTTTGTCGCGCATTAGTGCGATAACTGCATCGATACCGTCTTGACGAAGGATTGATTCAAATTCGCTACGCTTGCTATTTAGCATGCTGATGCCTTCAGCAACCATATCGTAGGCTTTCCACTCGTTCGTTTTACTGTCTTTACGAACTTTAAAAGCAATTTTGATTTCAGGGCGGTTTGGATCTTGAACCACTGCGCGCACTGTTACTGATTTTTTATCATCAAAAGATGATTCAGGCTCAAAGATGACTTCTTGGTTGTCGTAGTAACCCATTGCCACAGCGTAGGTTGTTACCAAATATTGACGAAATACGCTGATGTACTCGCCCATCTTCTCTTGAGGTACTGACTTAAAGTGTTTACCTAGTACCATAAAAGCAGCGAACTTGTAGTCGATATAAGGTACTAATTCTTCTTCCATAATGGTGCGTAGCATTTCAGGATCAGCTTTGATCGCTGCTTGGTTCGCTTTGATGCGCTCAAACGTGCGGTTTGCTACGTCTTGAACCATTTCATACGGGTTCTGTTCATTAACTTCTTGTGCATTCACTATGCCCGCTACAGACATCATGAAGATGCCAAGTGCTATCATAAACTTTTTCAAAATTACTCTCCTAACTTAAAACTCTATTTAGCAGACCTGATGGCAATCCAATAAGTCTCATTACGATCACGCCGCTGGAATAATTTAACGACCTGGGAATATACGTCTGGTCGTAATACTGCGATTAGTCTTCGTCGCTTCCGCGATTAAATAAGAACTGACCAATGAGATCTTCAAGAACCAAAGCTGACTTAGTATCCTGAAGGTAATCGCCATTCTGTAAATTAGCGACACCGTCGAAAGAGAAGCCAGGTTGGAAGCCAACATACTGTTCGCCTAGCAAACCCGAGGTCAAAATAGACACAGAGCTGGTTTCTGGAAAGCCGTTGTATTCATTTAAAATTGACAGCTCAACTACTGGCGTAAAATCTTCTTGGTCTAGCGTAATCGATGACACACGGCCAACCGTTACCCCACCAACCTTTACTGCCGATCTCGGCTTTAAGCCGCCAATATTGTCGAATTTTGCGTATAACGTGTAGGTATCGCCTTCGGTGGCTACCGTTTGGTTTGCTACTTTCAGTGCCAATAACAACAATGCACCGATTGTAAGCATGACAAACACACCAACCATTACTTCCGTTTTATACTTACTCATTCCAATCCCCTACTCGATACCAAACATAAGGGCGGTTAGCACGAAGTCCAGCCCTAATACTGCTAATGATGAATAGACCACCGTTTCGGTAGTCGCTTTGCTGATCCCTTCCGATGTTGGAATAGAATCGTAACCTTTAAATATGGCAATCCACGTCACAACCAAGGCAAACACGAGGCTTTTTATTACGCCGTTTATGACATCCTGGTTCCAATCTACTGTCGATTGCATAATTGACCAGTAGCTGCCTGCATCAACGCCTAACCAATCAACACCCACTAAGTGGCCGCCTAAAATACCAATGGCACTGAAAATAATGGCAAGCATAGGCATCGCTAACATTCCCGCCCAAAAACGCGGAGCGACGATACGTCGTAGCGGGTCTACCGCCATCATCTCTAAACTACTCAGCTGCTCCGTGGCTTTCATTAAGCCTATTTCAGCTGTTAAGGCTGAGCCAGCTCGCCCAGCAAAAAGCAATGCGGTCACAACCGGACCAAGCTCTCTTAACAATGAAAGTGCGACCATGGGGCCTAAGCTACCTTCTGCGCCATAATCAACCAAAATGGTGTAGCCTTGTAGCGCCATTACCATGCCGATGAATAACCCCGACACCATAATAATTAGCAGCGACTGAACGCCCACTACATACAATTGCTTAATCACCAACGGTACATTTTTAAGCCTAGGAACAGCGATTAATGCACCAAACAACATAAGAGCTGCTCGACCAACCGCAGTGACCTTCCCTATCGTTTTAGCGCCTATTGATTGGAAGAACTTCATTTATCTGCCCCCAAGAAGCTTGCTTTCAAATCAGGTGCAGGAAAATGAAATGGTACCGGACCATCGGCTTTTCCTTTCAAGAACTGCTGGACTAATTCAGAGTCACTTTCTTTGATTTGCTGCGCCGTTCCTTCACCGATAACCCGCTTGTCAGCTAAGATATAAATATAATCGGCAATGGTCAGTACTTCAGTGACATCGTGAGTCACCACTATACTGGTTAGATTAAGTGCGTCGTTTAATTCACGAATAAGCTTAACCAGCACACCCATTGATATAGGATCTTGTCCGGCAAAGGGTTCGTCATACATGATCAAATCTGGATCTAGTGCAATCGCCCTAGCCAAAGCAGCCCTGCGCGCCATACCACCAGACAATTCACTAGGCATTAATTGAGCTGCACCGCGCAATCCTACTGCCTGTAGCTTTAAAGCGACAATTGTCGCAATAACGTCTTCAGAAAGTTTTGTATGTTCGCGAAGTGGAAACGCCACGTTATCGAACACACTCATATCGGTAAAAAGCGCACCACTTTGAAAAAGCATGCTCATTCTACGACGTGTCTCATATAGCGTTTTTCTCGACATAGAAACAATCGAATCGCCGTCGAATCTAACGTCACCTTCATCTGGCGTTAACTGCCCGCCAATAAGGCGCAGCAGCGTGGTTTTACCTATACCACTTGGCCCCATTACCGCAGTAATTTTGCCTTTGGGTACCTTTAGCGATATCCCATCATAAATGATGCGATCAGCGCGCTTAAAGGTAAGGTTATCTACTTCAACTAAATGATCCATAGTTACTTAAATGTCGACCCCTGACGTTGGATTGAGACCTTATAAAATAACGCGTTCAATCCACTTAGAAAATTTTAAAATTATAAGAGTAAGTGAGTATTCAATTTCTGTGCCTTCACTTGATCCACTCTTAAGGTTTACTGCACAGTTTACTTTATGAGCGCATAAAATCAAAAAAGTTTACTCTCCAGTGTACTTTTTTGAATTTATATCGCCAGACATTGCTTAGAACACCTTGTCTGGGCGGTGTAATTTAAGGGCATTGTACGCTTTTTCAAGCCCCTCGCCAAAGTCAAAAAGTTACAAGTTATGTTCGATTAAGACGAATATATACCAGTCCGTATAGATTATTACCCACGCAGCGAGAGTTAAAATGTTCGTAATCGCGGCGTGTTACCGCAGGTATAGTGGTTCTACATCAAGGTGACACAACAAAGAGTACGGACATTTTAAACTCG
>NZ_JACSOE010000105.1:0-10043 GCF_014349115.1 Alteromonas sp. BZK5
CTTTTTGAAAATTTATTTTCTGAAGCGTTTCTTCTAAACTCCCGTCTTTACTGGCCTATAAAGGTAGCAGAGACTTACTTCAGGAGGCTTGCTGTTTTGCTTTCCCCCCGAAGCGGATGCGCATTTTAGGGAAATGAGCGCTCACGTCAACACTTATTTTGAAAAAGTTGAAAAAACTGAACTAACCGTCTATTTTTCGCTCAAATGTGATAATTAGTAGACAATATGGACTAATTACTAATAGGATAGGAATTCAGATCCTATAAAGTAGTAGTTCTTAAAGTAGTATTTGATCCTGCCGTTATTATATTAATGCTTAATATTAGTGATAGATGTTAAGGCTTGCGTAAAGGAATACGTATAAGAATGTATATAAGCGTAAATGACCTATGCTTTGTGTTCTTTATAAATGTATTAATACTGGTGGTGTCAGAAATTGACTACGCAATAATTATAAAGGTGGGTTTATGTTACGAACTCTTACACTGCTGTCTGCGGCAATACTAGCAACTCATGTTAGTCATACAGCAATGGCACAAGAAGTATCCTCAAATGATGTTGTTCAGCCACCCGCGTCAGCGAATGTAGAAAGCGCTGACCAGTCAAATCATTTTCAAACCGCCTTCTTAAGACGTCAAGTAAACCAAACTATGTCGGTTGGCAGAGCAATCAGTTCAATCGCTGGTCATTATCCGCAAGAGATTGTGTCTATTGTGGATATTGCTTTAGATACCTATCCAGACAAATACAGAGAGATCATTTTTGCTGCTATCTCTGCTCAACCTGCGTCTACTGAAGAGATTGTACAGCTGGCTATTGAGAAAGAAGTAAGTAGCTGCCCTAACATTGTTCAGTTAGCGATAAAAGCAGAGCCGACTTATGTCGACTTTGTTGTGCAGGCTGCTGCGGTTTCAACACCTGAAGAGCTAGATGAGATTGTACGCGTTGCCGTGCTTACTCAACCTGACGCAGCAGACAGTATTGTCCAGACATTATCGCAAGAACATCCAAATAAGATTGTCGATATCATGACAAGCGCGTTGAATGCTGTTCCTTTTGTTGGTGAGTATGTAGTGGATGCGCTTCTGGCCGTGTTTCCTAACGAAGCAGAAACGGTAGTTGAAACGGCGGTGAGAGAATCTGCGCAGCAGCGTGAACAAGTAATGCGTATTTTAAATACTGCGCAACACGCGGGTGTATCTCAGGATAAGTTAAAAGAATACGCTATGTCTGCCGGACTAAGCGAAGACGACTTTAATAGTGCACTGGGCAATTAACCCCCTACTAATTGATTTAAAAAAAACGGCGTATTGATTTACTCAATACGCCGTTTTTGTTTATAGCTGTACTAGTATCTTCAACCCTTACCTGCTTTTTAACAACAAGCAGCAAGCGATAGCAATCAAGCCTTCTTCACAATTAAACTCGATGTTTTCAAAAAAGCTCAGTTGTTAAGGGAGTGCAACATAGCGGCTTCTTTATAAAGGGTTAGTTCTGCCTTTAGTAAGTCCACTTTCGCTTTTATCTCTTCTATTTGGGCCTTAATTTCATTTTGTGCGCGGGCATTTAACACGAACATATCACTGTCACCTGCATCGAAACGTGTTTTTTCTACTTTAGAAAGGGTTTTCGCTAGCGCCGCATTTTCACTTTGAAGAGCAACAATGTCTTTCGCCTGCCCCCAATAAACTAGCGCTTGTTCAAAACGCTGAGTTATCGCTTGCTCAGTAGAGGTTAGCTTGTGCTCTAGCTCTCTTTGCTTTGACTGTAATTGGGCTTGTTCAGCTTTCGCCTTCCTGTTTCCTAAAGGGTAGGAAAACGACAGACCTACTTTTGTTTCGGTACCGTCTAAATTTGACGGACCAGAACCTATATCTCTTGCAACCGATGCTTTTAAATCTAGCTTCGGCAATAACGCGTTACTAGCCAGCGCAGCCTTGTTATTTACCACCTGCTGTTCTAATTTCATCACATCAAGTTCAGGATGATTACGAAGGGCATTGCGAAGAGTCATAAGCTGACCGTTACCAACCCAGAAAGGCCAGTTGATATCTTTCGGCGGGTTCGCTTCATCTACTATCAACATATCTCCCTTAGGTGAACGCCAATAAAAAGAAAGCATTTGAGCATGTGCGTCTCGCTTTTGCTTAAGCTCGGCAAGCAAAAGGCGCTGTTGCAAAATGTTGGCTTTAAATTCTGTCAGCACAACATTGGCTAAATCTCCCTTCTCTACGCGGGTCACCAACGCTCTTTCACGTTCTGTTGCGGTGTTTAGCAACTCTGTAACGGCATTGACCTGCAATGCGCTTTCGTACCACGCAACATATTCATTAACCCCTTTGTAAACAAAGTCATTAATTAAACTTGTCGCTAACGCTTGCCATTGTGAAGTCGCTAGCCCTGCATTGGCTAACTCCGTTCTACGCTTATCCAGTTCTCTGTTTTTAAGTAGGGAGATGGCAATGCCCACACTAGCCTCGCCGCCAGACAAGGTTTCGTAATCGGCTTCGTACACCGGGAAATCACCGTCTGATATACGGTACTCGGTATAAACTGAGCCATTAAAGTCTTCGAACGGATTCGAAAAGCGCTGCGTTAAATTAGTACCATCGTAATATCCGCTAACGCGGCTACTGGTTTTCTGCTCTATAAACGGATCAAAACTGCTTCTTGCTATTTCTAACTCGGCTGCAGCTTGATAGTTTCCTTCATTTATCGCCCTAACGTAGGGGTGATAGTTCACCATACTCTGGATAAGTGCATCGATTGATGGTGCATGCCTAGTATTTTTGTTTTGCGCTGCTGCATCAGAAACATGAGTGCTAATAACCGCAACAGTTGCAAGCACTGCTAATGTAAACCTTCGAATTACCATATTGATGCCCCAGTCCCCTTGGCTCCACCGGTAGTAGGCTCTTGCGTTGGTAATGGCGGGAAGTTGTTCAACTGTCGCCACATCTCGTAACCTAGACGCACCTCTTCTAATAGCACCCACGCTTTAACCCGGCTTCCCAAACGCGCAGAACTTTCAGCTGGCCAAGGAATATCAGACTCGTCAGGTCTAATCCACACGTTAAAATCGCCAGTAGCATTAGCAACAGGCTCTACATACACAACTTCACCACCAAAGGTACCTATTGCACTACCCGGCCATCCACTAAACTGAAAAACGGGCCAGCCATCAAATTGCAAACGCGCCTTTGCACCAGGCTTAACCAGCGGTGCGTCTAATCCTCTCACGGTAACGCGAACGCTGCGTTTTGCATCTGCTGGAATAAACTGCCCAAGAATATCGCCCGACTTTACGAACGTAGACACACCGCCTGATAGCAACCGAACAACCGTACCGTCAACGGGTGCATATTTAGTTTGCGTCGATTGGCGAGATAAAATCATGCTTACTTCATTAATTTCCGAAACAGAGGCGGCAGCTTTTGCTCGCAGTTCCTGCACTTTTATCTCGGCCTGTTCTACTTCTTTACGTGATACCAGCCCTTGCTCTTGCAGAGACTGTTGACGCGCCAGGTTGTTCTCAGCATTTCTTACAGCTGTTTCATTAGCTTGATTCTTTAAGTTCGCTGCTGAAAGCTGAGATCGCAGCTTCTCAAGTCGCTGCGCATCAATATCGATTAACGTAACGATTGGCTCGCCGGCTTTTATTTGTTGGCCTTCCCTTACGTGCCACTGCTTTACTTGTCCATCAACTAACGCATTTATTGGTTGGGTTCTGTCTTTAGGATCGAGCGAGTCGACCATACCGGTGCCATAAGCCGTTTGGATCCATGGTGTGAAATACAAAATTAATCCAGCTGCCAACACCAAGAAGATGATAACTCCGGTAATTACACGATGAAGCTTTGGCACTTTCAATGAAGGCAATGAAGTGATGTTATCTAAAAAGCGACGTTCTGCGTGATTCACTTACTCACCCTCCTTATTGTTCTTTGAAGCCGTGCTGCTCTCACTTGCGTTAGCAGCACTAATCGGTGACTCACCATTTGAATACTCATTTAACATTGCCGTTGCGTTATCGTGCAGATGCAACACACCTTCGAAACAATCTGGCAGTGGCATATTGGTAAAATACATGACGGTAAAATCATATTTACTTAAGCGTCGCAGAAGTCGCGCCCTCAACTCTACCGGTATTGCGTCGAAGTGCTGATTCAAAATGAGCAGCTTAGGTTTACCAATAATTGCGGCGGCAAGTTTAAGCAACAAAAACTCCAATGGCTGCAGCGGTGCCCCTAATACGGATACTTTAGTCTGCAAACCCTCTGGTAAGCTATCTATCACTTTGGTCATTTCTACTTCCTCAAGCGCAGCGCGAATATCCGCGATGGTTGCCTGAGGATGTGCCAACTTTAAGTAGCGCTCTACAGAAACTTCGATAATTAAAGAACGATCTAAAATGGTGACGGCCTGCCGTAACTCATGGGTGTCGTAATCGTTTAGGCTAAGCTCTCCTAACAAGATGTCGCCCGATTTAACGCGGTCATATTGCTTCAGCAATCCTAGCAGTTGCTTCTGCACCCAACTTTTATCAGTAGTAACAAAATACTTAGTGCCAGGTTCGAAGATAACATTGAGGTGGCACGCATCATTACCATGTTTAAGTTCAACATCGTTAAACACCAATTTAGAAGAAGCCGGTATATGTTCCGACGTATTGAGCTCTTCCTGCGGCATGTCAAGAGCGCCACCCAGCTTCTCGGCAGCGCCATATAACTCATAGTAGAGTTTTAAATATTGGGTAAAGCGAGACAACCCAAAGAAAACAGCAGACATCACAAGCTCAGCAGCCACTAGCTGACCAATAGAAAGCTCGCCTTGTACAACCAGAACACCACCGATACCAAGTAGCGATGCACTCGCCACGGCATACATCAATAGAAACATAACCACTTGTGAAAAGGTGTAGTGAAAGTGGCTTTTGTGCTTTTTCACATAGTTACTGATATAACCTTCGGTGCTGCGCCCTGCGTATTCAACATGATCAGCTGACTTAAAGAATTCGTGAGCAATTGCAATATCGTGTAGCCACTTTGCAGAATCGTATTTCGCGTTAGACAATTCAATAGCCGTGCGCTTAGCACCACGACCCCAAATTTTCCAAACCGCATACATGGTAAGTAAAAGCACCACATTAAACGCGAAAAGCGCTGGGTGGTAGAATGATACTAGAGTGAAACCTACCAGCATCTGTAGTACAAGCGCGAAACCATCAATCATTAAAGACGGCATATTCTTTTGAAAAGTCATTATGTCGAAGTAGCGCTGTGTAATGCTAACGTTTTGTCGACCTTCAAAAAAACTGTGGGGCGCGAGAATAGTTTTTAGCCCTAAGTCTGCGGTAAGACGAGCGTACACTTTACGCTCGTAGAACTCCATCACTCGCATACGAAGCGCGCTAAATACGCCAGATATAAATAAAGTAAGAAATAGAATGACGGCCAATATGATAACTGCCCGAGTTGAACCGATATTGGCGATACTGTTAATCAGCGTTTGAACCGCTATAGGTACCGCAAGGGTCATTAAACTTATTGCTACGCCGTATGCGATAGCAACCCAAAAAAAGCCAGCCTCTGGTTTCAATAGCGAAAATAAGGTCTTTCGCGTTTTACGTAAATCAATTGGTTTAGCCATAGTTGTGTCTTCAATATACCGCTAGCTTAAAAATCAGTGACGCGCCGTTTTTAATCGTACAAAAACAACGCTAGATAGTGTATTGCAATAGTTAGTTAGAATAAATCTGTTATATTCTTAATAGTTCATCGAAAATAATTGCGTTAATGAATAATGGGGTCAGAGTACATTTCTTGCCCCTAATATCTTAATAACCGAGTAGCTTGTTGAAGTATGCATCACCTAAACTACCATCATTTATATTATTTCTATATTGTTGCCCGTGAGGGTAGCATTGCGAAAGCCGCTAAATTACTCCACGTTACCCCGCAAACCGTGAGCGGGCAACTAAGCACCTTCGAAAATCAGCTAGGTTATTCCCTCTTTGATAGAATAAATAAACGCCTATACCTGAACGCGCGAGGTAAAGTAAGTTATCAGTATGCCAGCGAAATATTTCATAAAGGTAATCAACTAGCTGAAATACTTAACAATAGCGATGAAGTGAATACGAAAGAATTTGTGATAGGTATTACTAATGGTATTCCAAAAGTGCTGTTTTACGACTTTGTGCATGCCACCATGCGTAGGTTTCCACAGGTTAAATACGTGATAAAAGAAGATAGCTTCGACGGTTTACTAAAAGAGCTGGCTATAAATGCCATCGACTTTATTGTTGCCGACAGAGGCATAGCCCCTGGTACACAAATAAGCGCCAATAGTTTTTTCTTGGGCGAAAGTTCGTTGAGCTTCTTTGCTAAAGCACCGCTTACTGAAGAAGAGACTTTTCCAGAGTGTTTAAATCAAATGCCGTTACTGATTCAGGGGAATACTTCAGGAATACGACAAGCACTTACAAGTTGGCTTGAGACAGAACAGTTGTATCCCAAAGTTGTAGCCGAATTTGACGATACTGCTTTGCTTAAACTTTTTGGCAGTGAAGACTTCGGTGTTTTCTGTGCACCATCGGCCATTTCAAAGCACGTAGAAGAGCAATATGACGTGCACTGTATTGGTAACGCAAGAACACTGAATGAGAGATACTATGCCATTACTGGCAAAAGCCGTGCCGAGTACACGCTGAGTGAGCATATTATTAGCTCAGCACAAGGGCTCTTTAGCAAGTAGTTTAGCCTTTACATTTTTCCACGCAAAGTTCGACTTGTGATTCGCCGAAGCGCTCATCGAGCAATCGATGCGCTTCCATTTTAACTTTCGACCAGTCGAAACGTCCGCGACCGATGTATGCATTTTCGGCAAGCGTCTCGACCATCTCGAAGCACTCACGATCAACAACTTTTTTAACCATTTCGAAGACATCCTATTCCCCAATATTTTGTAGATCATATGACATTTGCTGTTTATCTGCCTCTTAACTTGGGTATCTCTCTATCGCATTTTGTATCGTGAGGAATAACATTAGGGGTATACAGAACACGCTTTGACAAGAAGGACAGAGTAACCACTCCGCCCTTGCGGTTGATTAGGCTGCAACGCCATCATCAATATCTTGCGCATATAAACTTAGCGTAAGTATCTTTTCCAACATAAAGCGAAGCGCGCCGTTTATAGGCATTAGCTTGTCGCCTAGCTCATAGTCTATCTGTGCAATCCTTTGTCTGCCCTCTGCGATCATAGGCGGCTTTAACAAGGTAGATTGAATAGCGCTATTTGCAGCGATATCCTCTATCAATGGCTGCTTCGATGCGTCTGCGGGCTGCAGTTGTATAGCAATTAGTGCAGCAGCATACTTATCGGGCACAGCTTGCTTAATAGTTTTGCAAACCGAGAGCGTGGCTTCTCCCGACTTTGTTTTGTAACCCCCAGCACCGAACATACGGCAAATGCCAGGTCGGTATTCGTAAATTCCGCAATAGCCTTCTTTACCGTCCAAACTTAAGCGTTGATATTGTTTACAGGCGAAGCCGCTGTAGCTGTCTAGCTCGTCAAACGCCTGTTCAGCCCGTCCTGTATCAAACAGATGAAGTGCTAAAGGCAGCATCTCCAATGGCGAAACTTCAATGTCGGGGTTATTGCAACATGCACCACATTTCTCAACACAGTTTAGTGACTGGCTAGATTGATATGCACTGAATTCTTGGGAAAGAGATTGGTAAACATCCATCACTTGGCTGGACAGCTCACGCAGCCTATTCATAACGACTCCGCTAATAAAAGCAAACTAAAACAAATATATGATCATGCTGGTGTAATGTAATAGGTAGCATGAGCTCAACACTTTATTTACTGGTTTTAGTAACCAGTGAACAGATAGCATTGGAGGCAGAAATGTACTCTGACCCCATAATTTAAAGCATGCTTCTTCCCCGCCGGGTGTGAGTGAGCTTGAGGCTTGATGGCAGGGGTTGAATTGGCGTGGATTTTATTTTGAATTTTGGGGTTTGGGAAGTTTTTTGTGAATGATCTTTGATGATTAAAGATACCGCAGCACTGACACGATAGGCATTTAGTTTGGCTCCTTGTCAGATTTTTGATCTACAAGCGTTAGATATAAATGAGTTGAGGACGTGATTGCAACTGTTGTTTTTTTGAACTACAATTATAGCTAAGTTTAGCTAAGCTCATTAGAGGTGTTGTATGCAGGCCAATATGCATGAGGCAAAAAGTAAGTTATCCCAACTTGTCGAACGGGCAGAGGCCGGTGAAGAAGTTGTTATCGCCAAGTCGGGAAAACCAGCAGTGAAACTAGTGCCTTTTAAAACAGAAAAAAAACGCATTTTTGGGCAATTCAAAGGCCAGGTTCATACGACCGAAGACTTCGACTCAAAAGAAGTTAATGAAGATATAGCAGATATGTTCGGTTTGTAATGAAAAGAATCTTACTCGATACCCACGTTTTAATTTGGTGGATGAACGGAGATGAGCAATTAGGTCATAACGCTCAAAAGCATATCTCTAATACTGAAAACGCCATTTATATCAGCGCCGCGTCTGTTTGGGAAATGTCGATAAAACAGCAGCTGGGAAAACTCACGGTACCAGACGATATAGAGTCGCTTATCGAAGTGTTAGGTTTTAGCGCATTACCTATCAATTTATTTCACAGCCAGCAAGCAGGAAGGCTGCCAATGCACCACCGCGATCCATTTGACAGAATGCTGATCGCCCAAGCGCAAGCTGAAGGGCTGCAGATTTTAACGAAGGACGAACACTTTCCCGCTTACGGGGTTAGATTGATTAACGCTTTAAAGTGATGGTTGGGATTGTTGTGCTGCACCGTTTTTATCTTCTTCATAACTCAGTATACTGACAACATAGATATTACTTTAAAATCAAGGAACGCTAATGAAGCCAGTTATTCTTGCAGGCGGTACTGGAAGCCGCTTATGGCCAAAGTCACGTGCTGCTTTACCTAAACAGTTTTTGTCACTTACTTCTGACAAAACCATGATTCAAGACACTGTGCAAAGGCTCGATGGAATCGAATCATTACCACCATCTATAATTTGTAACGAAGAACACCGCTTTCTGGTTGCCGAGCAAATGCGACAAATCAACGTAGACAATAGCGATATACTGCTAGAGCCAGTTGGGCGAAATACAGCCCCAGCGATTGCTTTGGCAGCTTTTCAAGCTATGGAAGATGGTGGCGATCCCGTTCTTTTGGTTTTAGCCGCTGATCACTTGATTCAAGATAGCGAAACATTTCAATTGAAGATAAAGGAAGCCCAAGCGTTAGCTGAACAAGGTAAATTAGTTACATTTGGCATCGTTCCTACTCAACCCCATACAGGCTACGGATATATTAAAGCTGGGAGTAAACTAAATATCGGCTTCGATGTGAGTGAGTTTGTTGAAAAACCTGATATGCCTACCGCTACTAAATACGTTAACTCAGGCGAATACTTCTGGAATAGCGGCATGTTTATGTTTAAAGCTGGCGCTTTCTTAAAAGCACTTGAAGCCCATGCCCCAGAAATATACACAACGTGTAAAAAAGCTATTGAGAAAACAGAAAAAGATCTCGACTTTGTGCGTATAGATGAAGAAATCTTTGCTTCTTGCCCGAGTGATTCGATTGACTATGCCGTAATGGAAAAAACATCGGAGGCGGCAATGGTAACACTAGATGCCGGTTGGTCTGATGTAGGCAGCTGGTCTTCTTTATGGGAAACAGGTGACAAAGATGAAAACGGCAATGTAACTACTGGCGATACGCTATTAGAAGGTACCAAAAACAGCTACGTAAATGCAGAGCACAGTTTAGTTGCAGTTATTGGCTTGGAAGACGTTGTGGTAGTTGAAACCAAAGATGCTGTAATGGTGGCTAATAAAAAGAATGCCGAACACATCAAAACCGTTGTGAACCGTTTGAAGGCTGAAAAGCGCCCAGAATTTGAATTTCACCGTGAAGTGTTTAGGCCTTGGGGCAGTTACGATTCTATAGACAATGG
>NZ_JACSOE010000106.1:0-9506 GCF_014349115.1 Alteromonas sp. BZK5
TTTGCCACACTTATAAGTAGTAACCCACCTCCGCAGCCATTTATTGGTGTGGTCTACAGAGGATTATGTCTTTTTAGAGGGGAAAATCCCTAGAACCCCCTATTGAGACCGTTGCAGCTATGGCTCGAGTTTGTGAAGGTGCAGAAACCCACCCAAGTGTTAAGCTTTCAAAACACCGCATGGACGAACAATTCTCTTCAACAAGTGAATCTATTGCCCTATCAGCTGTTTATGCCGCTAACCACTTACCAAGCGTAAAAGCCATTGTCGGTTTAACAGAAAGCGGCAGCACGCCAACACTTATGTCTCGCATTACAACTTCATTGCCAATAATTGCCATGTCACGTCACGAGTCTACACTAAATACGATGGCGCTTTGTCGTGGTGTTAAGCCAGTTTTCTTCGACTCATCTAACAGTGAACCAGGCCGTTTGAAATACGACGTTATTGCATCGTTAAAAGAAAAAGGGCTAGTCAAAAGTGGTGACAGCATCATCTTAACTTACGGTGATGAAATGGAAAAAGTGGGTGCAACCAATACATTGAAAATTGTTGACGTAGAGTAAGCGCCAAGCTTGTTGAATACTCATAGCCTGTTCGGGATACCAACCAGCGACGGGTTGATTATTGCGGTCTTGGCGAGTAACTGCGGCATGTAAGCCGTAGAATGGATTGGCCAACTCAACCGGAAAGTCTGAACCTAGTGGCATTGGAATACCACTGTTCAATAATGTTTTCCATGCATAGGCACCTTCCATCCGAGCTTTACCCAAGCGATCTTCCGCCATATTCATGTCGCTGGTGGCATGAGTAGGTTGCATCGACGGCAATACTTTCAACTCGGCAAAGCGAGGCAAATCTTCAACCGCAATGATTTGCGCGTGTTCAATTCGGTTACGCAGGGCTTGGCCACCCAGTAGCTCAAAGGTACGCTCAAATTCATCAAGTACTAACTGATTGGCTTTATCCCCAATGGCATGAAAGTTCAACTGGAAACCCGCGCCTAACACTTGCTGTACTACTTTGGGAAAATCTTCAGGTTGCGTTAGTAATAACCCATGCTGATGAGGTGCATCTGAATATGGCTTGATTAACGCAGCACCTCGGCTACCCAATGCTCCGTCGCCATAAGCTTTTACGCTGCGCACATGTAAAAAGTCGTCTTGGCTGCGAATAATGCCAACATCTAGCATCTCTGGTAGCAGCGGATCTGTCGCACTTAGCATGGCATAAACACGCACGGGCAGTTCACCCTGAGCGGCTCGCGCCAAGTAAAAGTCGTAGACATGATGGCCAATACCCGCATCGTGCATGGCGGTTATGCCAACCGAATGCAAATGCTCGCCTGCAGCGTTGAGTTGTGCTGCATAGAGTGACGCTGAATCTTTTGGCATTATCGCTGACACTAAATCCATGGCATGGTCAATCAACACACCTGTTGCCTTGCCATCAGCATCGCGCAAAATTTGGCCTCCAGCGGGGTCAGGCGTACTGTCATTGATACCCGCCATCTGTAACGCTTTACTATTCACCCAAGCGGCATGGCCATCGACTCGCGTCAACCAGACGGGTTTATTTTTCAGTTTAGCATCGAGTACAGCGGCTGTTGGGAATGAGCGATCACTCCATAACTCCTGATTCCATCCGCGGCCTTTTATCCACTCTTGGTCAGCATGCATCATGGCATAGTCAGCTACCCATTGGGCTGCCTGTTGCATTGAGGAACTCTCGCGTAAATCGACTTCCATTAAGTTACCGCCCAAACCGAGCAAATGCCCGTGAGCATCAATCAACCCCGGCAGTAATACTTTATTGTTGCCGTCAATCACTGTTGCATCAGCTGGCATTTCGGTGGGATTAAGTTGCACTACTTTACCTTCATCAAACACTATTGTGTTGAAGGTTACCATTTCACCCTGCGGGTTTAGCGTATACCCAGTCACGTTGGTCACTACTGTAGACGCATAGCCGGCGAAGCTTGCAGACATTGAAACAGCGAGCGTGGTAGCTAATCCAGAAAGTAATCTCGTCAGTCTTTTTTGCATGATATTTTCTCGTCGTCGTTATTACTCATGTTTCTGAGTATCGGTGTTTGAATACACATACTACGCCATTTTCTTGGTCCAATTACACTACTTTTCCAAGTAGAGGAGCTGTCACACCCGCACTAAAGCCACCCAAGTTGTACTTGCTAATCGGCTACCGCTCTCGCAAAATAGCATCAATTTCGAATGACTCATTGAGCTAGGTATGTCGCTTCACTACAGTCACAGTGTTTCTGTGCACTTTGCCAATGCGGTGTTAGACGCAGCGCGCCAACTCGGTTTGAATTTGGAGCCGATTCTACAAAGTGCTCGACTTAACCAGCCTCTGCTCGACAATCCGCAAAGTCGTATAACCTCTCAACAATTTAGTCAACTTATGCGCTCGGTATGGGAGCAAAGTGACGATGAATTTTTAGGCTTAACCACGCAGCCCAGTAAGTATGGCGTGTTCCGTTTATTCGCCGATGGGGCGATTCAAGAGCAAAATTTACATCGGGTTTATAAACACCTGTGCCGTTTTTACAGTTTGGTTAACCAGTCAATTTCACTGTCATTGTATATAAGTAAAGGACAGGTTGAATTGCGCATGCGTCAAGTCCAACCTGAAATCGACCGTAACTTACTGTTTCGAGATTTCTTTTTGCTGCTTTGGCACCGTTTTCCGGGTTGGTTAATTGGTAAAAGTATTCCTCTGCAACAAGTTAAGATGCGTGGTGCAGAACCCGCTCATGCCGCCGAGTATCGTTTTATGTTTCCCTGCCCCATCACCTACGGCCATGACTACGATGCCTTCGTTTTTAGTGAAGAAGAACTAGTAAACCCTGTCACCCAGCGCGCGGAGAACCTGCGCGAACACTTCAAGCAAGCCCCACTCAACTGGTTTACACGTCAAGAATTCACACCAGTTTATACCCGCCGAGTGATGGATTATTTGGCCGAGTACCGCGAGCACGAAGCTAGCATGCAAGATATTGCTGATAGCGTGAATGTGTCTGAACGCACGCTACGTCGGAAATTGACCGAAGAAGGTACCAGCTTTCAAGAAATCAAAGATAAATTACGCAAAAATATGGCGATTTATTACCTCAGCCAACCCGATATTCCGATTTCCACCATTACGAATAAATTAGGTTTTTCTGAACCAGCAGCCTTCACGCGCGCCTTTAAACAATGGACTGGACAGACGCCTACCTTATATCGCGAGAACACACTTATCTAGCACCAAAACATCAGCCCAAACTAATATAAATGCAGATTGAGATAGTTTGATGAAGTGAGCAAACGAGTGTCCGAATATGTCAAGCAATAGACTTTTTTGGTAATTGAACAAATTAAGCGCAAATTGCAGACTAGTGCCTATACTATTTGGATAATCCAACAACGTTAATCACTAGGATAGGTTCTGAAATGAGTCAATATCAACCCCCTGTACTTGATGCTAAATTTGTACTTGACCAGTTAATCGGTTTCGATGGTTTGTGTGAAAAACTTCAATTAGAAGATATTAATATTGACCTAGCAGATGCGGTCTTAGAAGAAGCCGGTAAACTGAGCTCAGAAGTATTTGCTCCGTTGAACTGGGACACCGACCAAAATCCTGCGCAGTGGGCTGATAATGCCGTCACTGAATCTCCTGGATTAAAAGAAGCCTATCAACAGTTTGTGGATAACGGTTGGTCTACATTAACAGCACCAGAAGAGTTTGGTGGACAAAATCTTCCTCAGGTTTTAGGCACTGCAGTCAGCGAAATGTGGCAAGCATCAAATATGGCGTTTGCACTTTGCCCGTTATTGAGCATCGGCTCTGTAGAGGCATTACTTGCTCATGGTAGCGACGAACTAAAAGCCCTTTACCTACCCCGCTTAATCGCTGGTGAGTGGACTGGCACCATGAACCTGACCGAGCCAGGCGCTGGTTCAGATCTCGCGGCAGTATCAACAACTGCAACACCAGATGGCGATCACTATCGCATTAAAGGCCAGAAAATTTTCATCACTTGGGGCGATCACCAAATGACCCCCAATATTGTGCATTTGGTACTTGCACGCTTACCCGACGCACCTCCGGGCGTAAAAGGTATTTCACTGTTCATCGTACCTAAGTTCGTACTCGACGAAAACGGCGAACCAGGCGAACGCAACGATGTATACCCCATCTCAATTGAACACAAGCTCGGTATCCACGGCTCGCCAACGTGTACTATGGCATTTGGTGATAACGAGGGCGCGATTGGTTATTTAGTTGGCGAACCGCACAAAGGCTTGCCGTATATGTTCACCATGATGAATCACGCCCGCCAAGGCGTAGGTGTACAAGGTTTGGGTATTTCAGACCGCGCTTACCAACAAGCGGTGCAGTATGCACGTGAGCGAGTTCAAGGTAAAAACAGAGATGGTAGTAAAAAGCCTATCATCGAGTACCCTGACGTTCGCCGTATGCTATTAACCATGCGTTCTGGGGTTGAAGCGATGCGCGCTTTAGCGCTAGAAGCGTCTGCCGCGCTAGACTTTGCTCACGCCGACAATAACAGTAAAGAAAAATACGCGCGTCTTGAACTGTTTACACCTATTGTAAAGGGTTGGATGACGGAGTTTGCACAAGAGCTCACTTCGCTTAACATACAAGTTCATGGCGGTATGGGTTATGTTGAAGAAACAGGTGCAGCGCAGCATTTCCGCGATGCACGTATCTTACCTATTTATGAAGGCACAACGGCGATTCAGGCGCTCGACCTTATTGGTCGTAAAGTATTAATGGACGGTGGTGTAGCACTGGAAAGTCTATTAAACGACATGACGGCTACCGCCACTGAATTGAGCGCTTCTAGCAACGCCGACGCGCAAGCCTTTGGTGCAGCATTCGCCCAAGCCGTGGACAAAGCGCGTGCGGCAAAAGAATGGCTACTGACTAACGCACCGAGCGAAAAAGAGTTATCACAAGCAGTTTGTTTCGATATGCTAATGGCAATGGGCTATTTGTGTGGTGGTTGGATGCAAGGCCGTACCTTACTCGCCGTTATCGCCTTAACTGACGCGAACGACGACGTGTACGGTGAAGAGTTCCTTGCTAAGAAGCGTATTTCAGCGATGTACTACAGCCAGTGCTTGTTGCCACGTGCACTACATCATTTTGGTGTAATGGTACAAAACCCCCAAGCACTGTATGAATTTGCTGTTGATCAATTTTAATTAGAATTAGAAGGTTTACTATGAAAATCCTTGTTCCGGTAAAACGGGTTATCGATTACAACGTAAAAGTACGTATTAAACAGGACGGCTCAGACGTCGATTTGAGCAACACCAAAATGTCTATCAACCCGTTTTGTGAAATAGCGGTTGAAGAAGCACTACGCCTAAGAGAAGCGGGCACAGCAAGTGAAGTTATCGCTGTTTGTATTGGTCCCAAAATCGTTAAAGAGCAGATCCTAGCTGCCCTTGCGATGGGTGCTGACCGTGCCATTCGTATTGATGTAGAAGAGCAACCAGAGCCATTAGTTATTGCCCGTTTACTAGCGAAAGTAGCCGAGCAAGAAGACGCGGGCCTGATCATGATGGGTAAGCAAGCTATCGACAGCGACAACAACCAAGTGGGTCAAATGCTTGCAGGTATTATGGGTCGCCCACAAGGAACTTTTGCCTCAGTGGTTAAAATTGAAGGTGACGAAGCGCTAGTTACACGCGAAGTCGACGGTGGTCTACAAACTGTAGCTCTGAAGCTTCCCGCTATCGTGACGGCTGACCTACGTTTGAATGAACCGCGTTTTACCACACTACCTGATATCATGAAAGCGAAACGCAAACCTATCGCAGAGACAACTGCCGCAGATTTAGGTGTTGAAGTTACGTCAACGCAACAACAACTTTCTGTTGCTGCTCCTGCTACACGTCAGGCAGGTATCAAAGTTGCGTCGGTAGACGAGCTAGTCGATAAACTGAAAAATGAAGCGAAGGTGATTTAATGAAAACCTTAGTAATTGCATCACACAATAACGCCACACTCAGCCCTGTTACCTTAGCAGCCGTGTCGGCAGCACTTAAAATTGGTGCCTCTTTTGATATTTTTGTGGCCGGTAAAGGGTGTGCAGCCGTTGCCGAAGAAGCGGCAAAAGTCGATGGCGTTAGCGCAGTACTGGTTGCTGACCACGATGCACTAGCGTATCAAGGTGCAGAAAACCTAGCAGCAACATTACAAGCTAATGCAGAAGGCTACAGCCACATTGTTGCACCGGCGACGAGTGTAATGAAAGATGCACTGCCACGCCTAGCCGCACTACTCGGCGTAGGTCAAATTTCAGATATTACCGGTGTTAATGGTGAAGCTGAATTCGTGCGCCCCATTTACGCGGGTAATGCCATTGCAACCGTTACTTCTAGCGATGCTGTGAAAGTTATCACTGTGCGTACATCTGCTTTTGATGCTGCGCCAACAGGAGCTGGCACTGGCGCTATCACTGCGGTAGATAATGCTGTTGACTGTGGCTTGTCGCGTGTAGTTAGCGAAGAAATTGCCCAAAGTGAACGCCCTGAACTCGCTTCTGCAAGTATTGTAGTTTCGGGTGGCCGCGGTGTAGGTAGTGAAGAGAATTTCGCACTTATCGAAAAACTAGCAGACCGTTTGAATGCAGCCCTCGGTGCATCGCGTGCAGCAGTTGACGCAGGCTTTATTGGTAACGACCACCAAGTTGGTCAAACCGGTAAAATTGTTGCACCTGACTTGTATGTAGCGGTAGGTATCTCTGGTGCCATTCAGCATTTAGCAGGTATGCAAGGCTCTAAAGTTATCGTAGCGATTAACAAAGATCCAGACGCACCAATTTACGAAGTGGCGGACTACGGTTTAGTCGGTGATTTACACGACCTAGTACCGGAATTAGAAGCCAAATTAGCTAGCGTACTTTAAATTAAGTGCCATAAAGAGGAACGTCATGGATACTCCAGAACGCGAATCCATCGAATTTGATGTTGTTATTGTTGGCGCTGGCCCTTCTGGCCTGTCGGCAGCTTGTCAGATTAAGAAGCAAGCTGCTGAACAAGGCAAAGAAGTCAACGTCTGTGTGCTTGAGAAGGGCGCTGAAGTAGGTGCTCACATTTTCTCTGGCGCAGTCATTGAAACCAAAGCATTGGACGAACTCTTCCCTACTTGGAAAGAAGACGGCTTTGCCCTAGGTCAGCCTGTAGCTAAAGACGAAGTGTATTTACTTCGCGACGAGTCTAGAGCCACTGAGTTACCTCATTGGGCGGTGCCACCTTCAATGCACAATGACAACAATTACATTGTGAGTGTGGCGAATTTATGTCGCTGGCTCGCAGAGCAAGCAGAAGAGCTTGGGGTAGAAATATTCCCTGGTTTCACTGCCGCTGATGTGATTTTCGACGACAATGGTAAAGTGTGTGGAGTAGCCACAGGCGACATGGGCGTAGGCGCAGATGGCGAACCAGGCCCAGGCTATACCCCTGGTATGGATATCCTTGCTAAGTACACTATTCTTGGTGAAGGCTGCCGTGGTCACATTGGTAAAGGCATTATCAAGAAGTTCGCGCTTGATTCTGACGCTGATCCTCAACATTACGGCATTGGCTTTAAAGAAATCTGGCAAGTGCCTGAGTCGCAACACAAACCGGGGTTGGTTGTGCATGGTTCAGGTTGGCCACTAAGTAAAGGCATGGGTGGCGGATTCTTCCTCTATCACGCCGAAAATCAGCAAGTATTCGTTGGGTTAATCATTGACTTGAATTATGCCAATCCGCATATCAGCCCGTTCGATGAGTTCCAACGCCTTAAGCATCATCCGATTATTGCTGAAACACTCAGCGGTGGCGAACGTATCACCTATGGTGCGCGTGCAATTACCAAAGGTGGGTTGAATGCACTACCCAAGCTGAGTTTCCCCGGTGGTATGTTGGTTGGCTGTGACGCTGGTACACTAAATTTTAGTAAAATCAAAGGCGTTCACACTGCGATGAAGTCAGGCATGATTGCCGCTGATGCGATCCTTGAAGCGCTCGGTACCGATGCTGAAGAAAAGGGTACAACCAATTTCCAACAACTATTCGAACAGAGCTGGGCGTATCAAGAGTTATATAACTCGCGTAACTTCGGTCCTGCCTTGCATAAGTTTGGCCCTATCGTTGGTGGCGGCTACAACTGGATGGAGCAGAAGATTTTTGGTGGTAAGCCACTGTTAAAACTACGCGATTCGAAAGAAGACTACGCGTGTATGGAACCGGCTAGTGCGCACATTAAAATCGACTACCCGAAACCAGACGGTAAACTTAGCTTCGATAAACTTTCTTCGGTTTATATTTCAAATACCTACCACGAAGAAGATCAGCCGTGTCATCTGAAATTAACCGATACGTCTATCCCTATTAAGCAGAACTTGCCTCGCTTCGATGAACCCGCGCAACGTTACTGCCCGGCAGGCGTTTATGAGGTGGTGGAAAGCGACGGTGAAATGCAGTTCCAAATTAATGGACAAAACTGCATTCACTGTAAAACCTGTGACATAAAAGACCCAGCACAGAACATTACATGGCGTCCACCCGAGGGTGGTGGTGGTCCAACGTACCCCAATACCTAAAAAAATTTATCTAAGTAATATAAAGCCAGCTAGAATAGTGTTTGACGATTGTAGAACACTCTTTTAACTGGCTTTTTCATTTTACGAAAGGTTTTCTTTCAGCCTCTTATCGTCATCTGGTTGTTTTGAACGTTCACTTTCGTTCTATCTTCCGAATTTACGCAAGGAGCTATCATCATGTTCACGTTATCTGAGCAATATCACGCAAATTTCGTGTTTGCACTGATTGCCGCCGCGGCGTTACTCATGGCGAGTAACCGTGTGCGTTACGACATGATTGCAATATGTGTGGTTTTGGCCCTAATACTGACCAACATACTGCCCGTTAACGCAGCATTGGCAGGCTTTGGCAATTCAGTTGTCATTCTCATTGCCGGCTTACTCGTGGTTGGCGAGATGCTAGACAGAACCGGTGTAGCGAGATTTGTCGGTAATTGGATCAGCCAAAATAGTAGTAGCTCAACGACCAAAATGCTGATTATGCTGATGTTAGCGAGCGCCATACTTAGCGCCGTAATGAGTTCGACCGCCGTTGTTGCTATCTTTATTCCTATTGTGCTGCGCATTGCTAAATATTCCAACAATAGCCCAAGTAAACTGCTCCTTCCCATGTCCTACGCGGCTTTGGTTAGTGGTATGTTGACCTTAATTGCTACTCCACCAAACTTAGTGGTAAGTGCGGGTTTAAAGAGTCAAGGTTTTGAACCACTCAGCTTTTTTTCTTTCACGTTACCTGGCTTAATTGTGCTAGCCGGTTTGGTGTTATACATGGTCAGCTACGGAGTTTAAGACAAATTAACGCTATTTACTATCCTCTGTGACAGCTGGCTTTAAGGCTTGTTTCATGCGATTTAGGTCCAAAAACAGGAAGCAATTACGA
>NZ_JACSOE010000107.1:0-9434 GCF_014349115.1 Alteromonas sp. BZK5
ACAACGCCCTTGCCATTCGGATTATCTTCCCCTCAGTCAGGGTGATTCAGGTTTCTTTCAACCTGACGGGTTTGCCAGCTTCGCTGGGCAAACAAAAAAAAGCCTGCATAAGCAGGCTTTAACTGTGTCTTAGGGAGACGGGATTACTTACTCATATGAGTATGATAGTGTCACACCGCTGTATGACGAATAAGCGCGAATACCAATGTGCCATGTGCCTGACGCTGGCGCGTCGAATGTACATACTTCGCTGTTGCCATTTTGATAAGGACGACAATCATAGCTATTCGTTTCTGGCTGTGAGCCAAACTTCACGTATAGATCAGCATCGCCTGAACCACCAGAGGTACGAATAGTCATCTGCGTTACACCTTCAGGAATCGTCCAAGTGTAGCGGTCCCAGTTTCTGCGCGTACCTGAAAGGCCGGTTAGCTGACCTGATACTGGTTCTACGCCAGGCTCAGAGCCGCCACCGCCACCAGTACCGCCACCGGCACAACCGTTGGTGTTAAGGTAATTGTAGGCATCAGCAAGCTGCATTAAGCCATAACCGTAGAAGTTATCACGACCCGCACTGCCTTTATCTTCTGCCGTTGCATTAAGTGCACTACGAATTTGGTTGTTTGAACACTGCGGGAAGTAACTCCACACTAGTGCTGCACCACCAGCTACGTGTGGCGTCGCCATAGATGTACCGCTGAGTGAAGCGTAGGTATTTGTTGGATAGGTAGACTGAACTGCACTGCCTGGCGCAGCAATTTCAACCTGATCGTTATATTGGCTGTAGCTTGCACGATTTTCGTTTGAGTCTACTGCCGCAACTGACATTACTGCATCATATGAAGCAGGGTAAGACTTCGCACTGTTACCATCGTTACCTGCCGCCGCAACTAACAACATGCCTGCATCTGTGAAGCTCTGCATTGCATTTCGCTCGGTAGTTGACGAACTGCCGCCACCTAAGCTCATGTTAACAACGTTCGAGCCGGCATCCTGACATTGGGTGATAGCATCGATAAGGTCAGATGCGTAAGTCCATTGGCCATTGTCGTTAAAGATTTTAACGATATGCATATCCACGCCAGGATACACACCAACTACACCTTCGTTATTATCGTATGCTGCAATGGTGCCCGCTACGTGGGTACCGTGACCGTTACCATCGTTATACCAGTTACCTACAGCACCATTGTTTGCCTGACCTGTAACGCCATCGTTTGTTCCAGGCAAATCTGGGTGACCCAGGTTGTAACCTGTATCGATGATACATACTTTGCGAGCCGTAGTATCTGACTGTGCAAATTGATTAGCCTGAACCATTGTGTAGCCGTAAGGCGTGGTCTGCGCCATAGGCTTACGACGAACGTCCACTTCAATACTTTCTACGTTTGGATTTTTACGAAGCTTGTTCAGCGCTGACTTACTCATCGTAGCCGCTACCATTTTATGCTTCTTAAGCTCTTTCTTAATTGCACCACCTGCTTTTCTTACTTCTGATTTAGCAGACGCGATATCGAAAGGCTTTTTACCTTTTACTTTGGCACTTGAGATTTGACCTTTACCTTTTAATGCACTCACTTCAACCGTTTCACTGGTCATCTCGTCTTTGAACTTGATGATGTAACGCTCTTGGTCAGTGGTGACAAGACGATCGACAGTCAATCGCTTACCTAGTGCTTGTTTTAGGGTTTGAGGCTTTTCTTTAACTTTTACCAGACCTTCGCCTGCTGCCATTGCAGAATTACCCATTAAGCCAAGTGATACAGCTAGAGCAGCTGCTGTTAGACATGTGTGTTTCTTATTTAATTTTGAGTTCAAAATTTATTTCCTGTTTTATCTGTCTTATTAACTTCAACACTGTTTTATTCCGTGCTTTGGAAGCTATTTGTTATTAAATGACATACAGGTATAACCATTACCTCATACGAAAAGCTCATCCATGACAACCGACGCAACTGCGTTGCAACGACCTACCCGTTTGTCAGGTATGCAAATAAACGGTATTACCAATTATTTACAGAGCTCATATTAGGCGGCGAATCAGGCTGTTGAGTATGTTGCCTTAACCCTGGTGAGCATTTTTAATACCTTTAAAAATGCACAAAAAAACAACACAACTTATGAAGAGCGCGCCAAATGTGTATTACGAGCAGGTTCATGGTAGGAATAAAAAACTATAATTAACATTAATTTCACAAATTCAAATGTAACAAAATATTAAACTCTTTATAAGTTTTACTTAAATATAAAAAAAGCGTGTACCCAAAGGTACACGCTTTTTTAAAAACCAATTGAAAACTCATTAGAGGCTCAATTCTAGCAACTTTGTCTCATAAACTGCGCTGTCTTACGATCTCGTATAAGCACACGCCTGTTGCTACCGACACGTTTAAACTTGTCACACTGCCAGCCATAGGAAGCTTCACTAACTCATCGCACGTTTCTTTGGTAAGCCTACGCATGCCCTTACCTTCAGCCCCCATTACTAATGCAGTTGGGCCTTTCAGGTCTACATCATAAAGGGTCTTATCGGTTTCACCGGCTGTGCCAACAATCCAAAGACCTTTATCTTGAAGGTGCTTCAAGGTTCTGGCCAGGTTCGTGATTTGAATAAGTGGAACCACTTCAGCTGCACCACAGGCCACCTTTCTTACTGTGCCGTTTAAGCTTGCTGATTTATCTTTCGGTACTACTACCGCGTGCACCCCTGCTCCATCTGCAGTACGCAGGCACGCACCTAGATTATGCGGGTCGGTCACACCGTCTAGTACCAAGATTAAAGGCTGCGCTTCGCTTTCTAAAATTTTGTCTAAGTCAGCTTCATCTAGCACGCGGGCTGGTTTTGCTCTTGCTACCACGCCTTGGTGTTGCTCACCGCTTACTTTGTCATCTAGCGCTTTGCGCTGACAAAACTGAACGGAAATACCGAAACGACGGGCTTGGTTAACAATGTTGGTTAGGCGCTCGTCATTGCGACCTTTCAACACCAACACTTCCATTACACGCTCGGGCTCTTTTTCAAGTACCGACTGCATGGCATGTAAACCGTATAACCATTCTTGCTGCGCCATTTAACGCTTACCTCTTTTATTCAATGACAGTGTTTTGCCGCTACTACCGCCTTTGGCGCTGCCGCGACTTGACGATTTTCCACCGCTACGAACAGACGAGCTTGAGCCGCCTTTGCCTTTGTTCCCTTTTTTATCAGAACGCGAGCCTTTATCAGAGCGTGATTTGTTATCAAAACGAGTAGGTTTATCTGAAGCCTTTTTCGCAGACCTCACTTTTACCTTCTTACCCTTAGTGCCGCGCAGCATAGACTTATCGAGTAATAAATCAATCTTTCTTTCATCAAGGTTGACCGCTGCTACGGTTACTTCAACCGTATCACCCAATCTGAACTGGCGATGGCCCGACTCACCAACCAGCGCTTGTTTTACATCGTCATAGTGATAATAGTCATCATCTAGCGATGTTATATGTACTAGGCCGTCGATGTGGTATTCGGTAAGGCGTATAAATAAACCAAAGTTAGTGACCGAGCTGACCACCCCTTCAAAGGTGTCGCCGACGTGGTCGAGCATAAACTCGCACTTAAGCCAGTCAGCTACGTCACGGGTGGCATCATCGGCGCGGCGCTCTGTCATTGAACACTGCTCGCCTAACTGTTCAATTTCTTCAACGGTGTAGTTTTTCGCGCCACTGACTGCTTTTTTGCCCTGCTGTTTAGCAATAATGCCTTTTAGCGCACGGTGCACGACCAAGTCTGGGTAGCGACGGATAGGTGACGTGAAGTGCGCGTAAGCTTCTAGCGCCAACCCAAAGTGACCTACGTTGTCACCGTCGTAAACCGCTTGCTTCATTGAGCGCAGCAACATGGTTTGAATAAGTTCTTCGTCTACTCGACCGCGAGTTTTAAGCACCACATCGGTAAACGCGGCAGGCTCGGCATCTTCAACAATGCGATGAGGAATACCAATTTCACTTAAGTAGCTGGTAAATGCAGTAAGCCTGTCGGCGTCTGGTTTGTCGTGCACACGATACAGCGCTGGCGCTTCATGCTTTTCTAACATCAACGCCGCACTCACGTTAGCCATGATCATGCACTCTTCAATAAGCTTATGCGCATCGTTACGCACCAGCGGCACAATATTTTCAATCTTTCGCTGGGCGTTGAATACGAACTTCACTTCTTGGGTTTCAAACTCAATGGCTCCGCGCTTGGCACGGGCTTTTTTAAGCGCGCGGTACAAGTCGTGAAGATTGCGTAGATGAGGTACATGAGGCTCGTAACGCTGATGAAGTTCTTTATCGCCCTGCAGAATATTCCACACTTTAGTGTAGGTTAAACGGGCATGTGAGTTCATGACTGCTTCGTAAAACTGGAATTCTTCTAGTTTACCATTTGCACTGATGGTCATCTCACACACCATACATAGGCGATCGACTTCAGGGTTTAGTGAACACAAGCCGTTTGACAGTACTTCTGGCAACATTGGAATTACTTGGTCAGGGAAGTAAACCGAGTTACCGCGCTGCTGCGCTTCATCGTCTAGGGCTGAGCCTGTTCTTACATAATGACTTACATCGGCAATGGCTACCCACAGCTGCCAGCCGCCATCGTCTAGCGGTTCACAATATACTGCGTCATCGAAGTCGCGGGCGTCTTCACCATCGATGGTGACCAGCGGAAGCTGGCGTAAATCGATGCGTCCTTCTTTGGCTTCTTCGGGCACTTGGTCAGTTAGCTTTTCCACTTGCTTGGTTACGCCTTTAGGCCACTGATGTGGAATATCAAACGTACGAAGGGCCATTTCTATTTCCATACCTGGCGCCATATGCTCACCAAGTACTTCTACAATTTTGCCTACTGGGCTCATTTTTCGGCGTGGGCGTTGAGTAAGCTCTACCACTACAACCTGCCCCATTCGAGCACCGTTAGTGCTTTCTGGTGGAATAACAATTTCGTGCTGTAACCGGCTGTCATCTGGCACAACCATGCCAAAACCTTGCTCAACAAAGTAGCGGCCAACAATAGGCTCGCTGCGCGGTTCAATGACTTGCGTAACAAACGCTTCTTTTCTTCCACGGCGATCGGTTCCGCTAATGCGCGCTTCTACCACATCGTCGTGAAGGAACAGGTTCATCTGCCCAGCACTAATAAATAAATCACCGCTTTTATCTTCAGGACGCAAAAAGCCGTAGCCATCACGGTGACCAATAATTCTGCCTTTAATGAGTTCATCACGGTTTTGGAGAATGTATTTTTTCTGCTTGGTAAATTGCACCTGACCTTCGCGCTCCATGGCACGTAGTCGGCGCTGAATTCCAATTCGCGCTTCTTCGTCGAAGGCGTTCACCAAGTTACAGATATCAAGAAACGACAACGGCTTGTCGTGCTCTTTTAATAAACTCATTAAATATTCGCGGCTGGCTACCGGATTTTCGTACTTTTCTTTCTCGCGCTGATAATGCGGATCATCACTCATGTATTTTAAATTTACCTTTCGTATTTTGTTCAACGTGTTTTCGTTTGTGGCTTAGTTCGTCAAAGCGCTGTAGAAAACATAAATATGATTGTTTAGGCACATAAGCCATTATTGGTTCATGTGGTTATTTGCTGCACAGTATAACAGTATTTGCAGTAAAACATTGACTGTTATTATGGATTCTCAGCCTGACATCTCTATGTCACAAACACTCAGTATAAAAATGGGTTTTCGTTTTTGTTGCATGAGCGTTCAACAAAACAATGACATCACCGAATACCTTACAAACCTTATAAAGAGCAGGCATATGGATAGAAGATCGTTTATAAAGCTGTCGTCACTCGCAGGCGCGAGCGTAGCAGTGTCTACAGGGCTAGCAGGCTGTACCGTTAGCACTTCAGCAAACAGCCAACCACAAACCAACGCTACCTTTACCCATGGTGTGGCTAGTGGAGACCCATTAAAAGACGCCGTGATTATTTGGACGCGCGCCGTGCCCACAGTAAATTTGGGCTCAGGTTCGGGCTCAAAGTCAGGTTTAGCCAAGGCCGATATTTTATGGGAAATGGCAAGCGATGCTGATTTTGCCAATGTGATAAGTAGCGGTATTGTTGAAGCCAAAGCAATCCATGATTTTACCGTAAGAGTCGATGTAGCAGGACTTAGTCCGGCTAACCGTTATTTTTACCGTTTTAAAAGTGCCAATAATATAAGCCCTGTGGGCGAAACCCGTACGCTGCCTGAAGCCGATGTGTCTGACGTTACGTTCGGCATATTTTCCTGTTCTAACTACCCTGCTGGCTTTTTCACGCCATACATGGAGGCAGCGAAAAACGATAACATCGATTATGTATTGCACCTTGGTGACTACATTTATGAGTACGATGGCGAAGGCTACGCAACTGAGCACGCCAAGGAAATTGGCAGGACCTATGCGCCTGATAACGACACCGAGCTTTACACTCTCACTGACTATCGCAACCGCTACGCGCTATATCGTACGGATGAAGGCTTGCTGTCGTTACATCAATATAAGCCATTTATTGTTGTGTGGGATGATCATGAAATTACTAACGACACCTACAAAGACGGTGCTGAGAATCACCAAGAGGATGAAGGAGATTTTTATGCCCGTCGTGCAGCGGCCGTACAAGCTTTTTATGAGTGGCTACCCATTCGCCCACCTTTTGGCACCGAGCGCTTAGAAATTTATCGTCAGTTTACCTTTGGTAAACTTCTTGACTTATATATGCTCGACACCCGCGTTCTTGCCCGCGACAAACAGCTTGAATACGCCAACTATCGCGATGCTGAAACTAAAGCATTTGACCAAGCACGCTTTATGAAAGACATCGGCAACCCTAACCGCGGTTTACTCGGTGAAACCCAACGCAACTGGCTACATTCGTCTATGCGGCAAAGCCAGGCTAAATGGCAGGTGTTAGGGCAACAGCTATTAATAGGCCGCATGCTTTTCCCTGTATCTATTTTTAACGGCGTTGAACGCAAAGCAATACCTGATCATGTACATAGGCTCGCGAATATCAAACGCAAACAAAAGCAAGGTGGTGCACTTAGTGAGCAAGAGCTTGCGCTTATCAATACCGTAATGCCTTACAACTTAGACGCATGGGATGGCTACCCTATTGAGCGGGAACAGGTTCTGATGCAGCTTAAATCTGTCGGCAAGCCAGTTATTGCCCTTGCAGGTGATACACATAACGCATGGCATAACAAATTAACCCTGAAAGATGGTACAGAGGTAGGGGTTGAACTTGCCACACCAGGCGTGACGTCACCCGGTATGGAACATTACCTAAGTATGGATGATGACATGGCAGAAACGCTTGCCAACGATCTTCCGCTTCTAATTGAAGATTTGCAGTACTGTAATCTGCACAAGCGCGGCTTTATGACATTGACCGTCAGCGAAGACAGCGCAAAAGCCACGTGGCACTATGTGGATGCAATTTTAACCAAAGCTGGAAAAGTAGTTAACACGCATAGTTTTGAGATTGAGACATAGCGTTCTACAAGTTTATAAGCGTGTATAGGCTCTAGCCTATGCACGTTATTTATAAAGTTAAAGGCTACAAACGCTGTTTTACACCTCGGACAATAAGCTTAGTGCTTTGAACAAATAGTGTGTTTTTAATCTGCGCTCGGCCATTGCTGAGCATCATGAAGAACACGTAGTATTTCGATGCAATTTGTAATGATGTTTTCTCGATATATTACGATAAACGGCAGGCCATTAATCACAAGTTCCCGCGTATTCTTCAATCGGCCATGACGGCCCGCTCTAGGATGTTCTGATAAGACTAGGTGCGAACTATCAATAATGTTGATGACAACGTCAATAGCTACAGAGGGGCTATTTTCTTGAGCAATATGAGCTTCAATTTTCTCTAAATCGGTACCTGCAAGATCACTCCATTTGAGCTGCACGCTTAGCCTCCCACTTAGCTTTGACATCAGTATGGTCGGCCAAGCGTCCCTCATCAGCGGCTTTCACTCCTTTTTCCACCTCTCGGATAAACCATTCTTCGCGAGCAACATACTGCTTGATGGCTTCGGCCATCAGCCACGCCCTAGGTCTATCCATCGCCTTAGCCATTTCGCCTACGCGTGCAAGTGTTTCATCATCTAATCTTACTGAGGTAGCTTTTAAAGGCATGCAGATTCTCCGAGGTTCTTAAAGAATCTTTATTGTAATTGCACTAGCATTAAATGTCTTCTTTCGCTTTTCATCAACAAAGACAGAGTGCAAGACATTATAGTTAAATTGCACCAACTAAAAACAGAGTCTCTAATAGTCCTTCTTATAATCCATATAATTTAAATTACGCCCTATTCCCATCAAAGCTAGAGCATGTTGACGGGAATAGGTACTCTCTTATTCTTTACTTCTAGAACTCGTAATAAACACGCACACCAGCAATGCGTGGCATGCCGCGTACGAAGGTAGGAATACCCAATCCACCGCCTGTATTACCTGCATCAATTAAGAATTCTTTATCAAACAGGTTGTTTACGTAAAACTCGTAGGCAAACTTGCTGTTGTCTTGAAGCAGCTTCACCGATAAATCAGTCAGTGAGTAAGTATCTTGAGAAAGACCAGGGTAATTACTGCTTTCAAAGAATACTTCTGACTGGAAGCTGGTAAGCCAGTTAACATCAATGTCAAAACTGTCCATATTGAATACTTTGTTGATGTTTATCGCGCCGCTAACTTCTGGCGCTAAGCGGAACTTATTGCCACCGTATTGGAACTCAGATCCATCAGCAGTATTGTCTGCAAATTCAGCGTCAAGGAAACCAAGGCTTGCTGTTAGCGTCAGCGTCTCGCTGTAGTTATAGGTCGCCATGCCTTCAATACCCGACATGGTCGAGTCGCCTACCGTTACAGTAATAGACTGTAAGGTTTCTGCGTCGGTAAAGCTTTGCTGATAATCGCTGTATTCGTAGGTGAAAATGGCACCTGAGAACAGGAAGTTCGCGCTTTGGTATTTAAGACCTAAATCGTAACTGTCTACTATTTCAGGTTTAGTCACATTAACGCCACCTGCGTTAGCATCCACAACGGGTGAACGTCGTCCCCTAGCGTAGTTCGCGTATACGTTCCAGTTGTTATTAACATCATAGCTTACGGCAAAGCGCGGCAGGGTATCGTCAAAGTCGCGCTCGGCATCGAACGTAAATGCACCGTCTGCAGTAGTATAAGTATTACGGGTATAACGTGTTTCGTCGATATAGCGCACGCCAGCAGTAATGTTGATGTCGTCGGTAACAAAATACGACACTTCAGCAACATAAGACGCTATATCAAGTTCAGCTTCAAATATAGGGTATACGGATTTAATGGTTGATGGGGCACCTTCACCCCATCAATCTGATACCACCCTCAGATGGTTGATAGATCGACTCCGTAGTTGAGTTCCTCTG
>NZ_JACSOE010000108.1:0-9365 GCF_014349115.1 Alteromonas sp. BZK5
TAGCAAGTATGTGTACGGTTTTGCCCGCCACTTTCACCGGCACATCCCAGTGAGACTTAGAACTCAGCCTTAGCGCGGCCCACTCTTCTACGTCGTACCATGGCTTGCCCTTATCAGTACTTCCGCTCTCATCGGGAATAATAGGAACCTGTGGATGAGGCATGTGATGCCATTTAAACGTCTGAAAAGTGAGAATACCATCAACATCAATAGGGTATTTTGACAAAAGCGCCATACCATATTGCCCGGGATAAAGCCCAAAACCATATGCATCGCCGCCAAACCCCTCTGTTTTGCCATTGTTGTCTAAGTCAAATTTCGTTGGCTCCCCTGTGTTGACTGTGGCCACATACGTATACGGGTAATCCACAGGATCAAGGCCGCCTTGTGAAACATTCAGGTAGTTCTTAACAAATGCTTCTACCCCTTTACGCTTATCTGCAATGTAGTCAAATTCATTCAACATCAAGATATCGGGGTTAACGCGTTGAATAATTTCAGCAATGTTTTTAACTTGGCTATGCTCACCCGTTGAAAGAACGTGTTGAAGTACCTGATCGCTTGGCTTCATACCCAACGCTTTGTAGTTAGTGGCTTCCATACTTACATTAAACGTTGCGATTTTAAGCATTTGCTCTTCTTGCGAGCTAGCCAGCGTAGATACGAATAATGCGGGTAGAAGAGCTATCGCACAGAAGAGCGCCCTATTTTTCATGTTGTTACCTGTAAGTAAAAGCGAAATGCAAAGATAGCAACTTTAGCGGCTTATCTGAACTTTTTTGTTTTATTAAAGACTGTTGTATCAATAAGACAAACATGCTCTCGCTCTTACATAAAAACGGAATTTATTTTCATGAATGAGACCTATGAAAGAAATATTTTTTACTATAAAGCACTAATACTAAAATAATAGAATCAAATACTCGTTCTTAACTGATATTCTAATTTTGTTTTATACGGCTAGCGTCAAGCGAACTACGCTTAACGTTTCGCATTTTGGGTGAATGAGAGAAAGTTATGAAAAGCTGGGTTTCAAAAGCGATCAATATTATCAATGCAGATTATCAACGTTCGGCTGATACGCACTTAATCAAATTAGAGCAGATCGCCTTTAGAGATATTGATATCTACCTTAAAGATGAAAGCACCCATCCAACAGGCAGCCTAAAGCACCGTCTAGCCCGGTCCCTTTTTTTGTACGCCCTTTGTAATGGAAAAATTGTAGAAGGAACTACTGTGGTTGAAGCCTCGTCAGGCAGTACAGCGGTGTCTGAAGCTTATTTTGCTAAAATGATTGGCGTTCCGTTTGTTGCGGTTATGCCCAAATCTACCGCCCAAAGTAAAATAGCGCTTATTGAACGCTACGGTGGACAGTGTCATTTCGTTGACTGCCCTACACAAATGCACAGCGAAGCCACCAAGGTCGCGAAAGAACTTAACGGCTACTTTATGGACCAGTTTCTTTACGCTGAGCGCGCTACAGACTGGCGTGGAAATAACAATATTGCTGAGAGTATCTTTGAGCAAATGAAAGCCGAGCCCCACCCTATTCCACACACCGTGGTTATGAGTGCAGGTACAGGTGGAACATCAGCCACCATAGGGCGCTACATTCGCTACAAAGGTCTCTCTTCTCAGCTTGTCGTGGTAGATCCAGAATTCAGTGTGTTTTTTGATAGCTTCAAAAACAACGATCATACACTTACTGCTACCCGTGGTAGCCGCATAGAAGGGATAGGACGCCCTAAAGTGGAAGCCTCTTTTCAGCATGACGTTATAGATGACATGATTGCCGTTCCCGATGCCGCCAGTATTGCAACCATGCATTGGTTAAACAACACCATGGGAATTAAAGCCGGTCCGTCTACCGGCACAAACCTATGGGGCGCATTAAGTACTGCTGAACAAATGAAGCAGCGAGGAGAAGTGGGATCGATCGTAACGCTTATGTGCGACAGCGGAGAGCGGTATGGTGAAACTTACTATAATGCTGGTTGGGTAGAAAAGACCATTGGCTCACTCGATGAATACACCACCAAACTAGAGGCCATCGGAGCCCCTGCTTAAATAGCCTGTTTCTGCTGTTTAAAGTGCTGGGGCGTTATGTATCGCGCAGCACTTTATTCAAAGCGTTTATCTCTATACATTGGCGATATACTTCTCATTGATAAAGCGCGCAAAATTATGATCAAAATAAAAAACGTTGTTAGCTGTACGGTTGCATTCGTCACAGCGTTTGCTGCACACTCTGCCTCTGCTAGCGGTACGTCGACTGTTGAAACTGCGAACACAAGCGACACTAGTATCAACCAAGCCGCAAACGCGACCGCCAACGCTGACGTCCCTAACAACAATTACGAAAGCGTTTTTGCTAACCTCGCGCTTCATTGTATTCATCAAGAGTTTCCAAATGTAGTGAAACACATGATGAATAACGGCGATGACGTTAAGGCACCAAATCAACTCTACCCTTCATTTTATGGTTGTTTAGACTGGCACTCGTCGGTTCATGGCCATTGGCTTTTAGTAAGAATGCTAAACACTGCGCAAGATGCAGTGGATAAGGATGAAATCATTGAAAAGCTCAACATCAGCTTTACGCCTAAAAATATCCAAGGGGAATTGACGAGCCTTAAGCGTGAAAACAATGCCTCATTTGAACGCCCCTATGGTCTTGCTTGGTTCCTGCAGCTAACCGCTGAACTACGTCAATCTTCCCTTCCTGAAGCAACAAAATGGCTAAATACTTTACGTCCTCTCGAGGACGAAATTGTAGCCAGAGTAAGCGCATGGTTACCCAAATTAGCTTACCCAATCCGAACGGGTGAGCATAGCCAAACCGCCTTTGCTTTTGGCTTAATGTTGGATTGGGCGAAAGTAGCAGGTAATAAGGAGTTTGAAGCGCTGTTAACGTCCAGGGTGAAAGACTATTATCAAGACGATACACAGTGCCCTCTTGCCTACGAGCCTTCGGGACAAGATTTTCTATCACCGTGTTTGGCCGAAGCTGATTTAAAGCGAAGAGTAATGTCTAAGAAGAACTATAGCCAATGGCTTTCAGCGTTCTTTCCAAGCCTCACAGCTAGCACATCAAATTGGCTAGCTCCCGCTACAGTGACTGACAAGACGGATGGTAAACTCGCTCACCCTAGACGGGCTGAACATCAGCCGAGCGTGGATGATAGAAGGCATAATGCAAGCTTTGCCTGAAGGTGACAAACGCTTACCTGTGCTTAAGAAAGCATTAAGTTCACATCGTGAGACCGGGCTCAACGCGGTGTTTGGTGACATGCACTACATGGGCAGCCATTGGCTTGGCAGCTTTGCCAGCTACTTAGAAACACAGCGCGGTTTGAATTAACTTATATCCTACTAAAGTGTGAGATGAATGAGCACTAAAGTGCTATTCGTCTCACTCGCCTACCGTGGCATGCTCATTCTATGGTGATATGAATAAAGCGCAGCTATGGAAATTTTACTTGTTGATGATCACGCAATAGTGAGAGAAGGCTTTTCTACGCTGTTATCTTCGGTACTCGAAGGCGCTGTCGTCACCAATGCAAAAAATGCGCAGCAAGCCACAAATGCACTTCGTGCGAACCACTTCGACCTCATTATTTTAGACATTAATTTAGGAACCACCAGCGGACTCACGCTAGCGGAATATATTGTTCAGCGCTGGGAGCACGCAAAAGTACTTATGTTCAGCATGTTCGATGATATTTCCATCATCGATAGAGCTATGAAACTAGGGGCAATGGGCTATGTTAGTAAACAAAGTGAACCTGATGTACTGATAAGCGCGGTGACATCTATCATTAAAGGCCGCCGTTATTTAGAACACAATACTGCCATTGAGCTCGCTACATTTAACCTGTCACATTCCGGAGGCAACTTAACAGATCTGACACAAAGAGAGTTGGATATATTCCTTGGTATAGCGAACGGGCTTTGCCGAAAACAGGTCGCTGAAAGCCTCAACATTTCTGAAAAGACGGTCTCAAACGTTATCACCCAGCTCAAGCGAAAACTTGAGCTACAGACAAATGCCGAGTTTGTTCACCTTGCCATAAAGCAGGGTTATATCAAAATTGCCAGCTAAACAAGCGCCACAAAACAAGGTCGGGAAAACTTCCCTGTACTTTCGTATCTTTTTTATACCCCTTTGGTACTAACTTTGTCTCATGATAAAGATACCTCATGCAAATCAATATATTAGCGTTTTCATTACACTTAATCTAAGGGAATTTTTCCCGTATTTTGAAGGACGGAATCCGTTTATCAGGGCCTCTACTTAGTTACATACTGTTAACACAACATCAAGGTAACAGTGGAAATAAAACTATGGCTAAGTTCTATTCAAAGGCTTCATTGGCCTTAAGCGTAATTATTGGTTTAGGTACGAGTTCACATTTATATGCGGACGATGGCGTGACATGGGCAGACATTGAAAATGATGCCAAGACGCCTGAGAACGTACTGATGTATGGTATGGGTCCAGAAGCTCAGCGTTACAGCGGACTTGATCAAATCAACAAAGAAAATGTACACATGCTATCTCCGGCTTGGGTGATGAGTTTTGGTGATGAAAAGCAACGGGGTCAAGAGTCCCAGGCAATCGTGTACGACGGTATTGTCTATGTAACCGGTAGCTACTCCCGTATCTACGCCTATGAAGCAAAAACAGGTAAGAAGTTGTGGGACTACGCCCACCGCCTTCCAGAAGGTATTCGACCGTGTTGTGACGTGGTAAATCGCGGCGCAGCAATTTATGGTGACTTAGTCTTTTTCGGTACGCTGGATGCTGGCGTTGTTGCCCTTGACCGGCTAACGGGCAAAGTAAAATGGAAGAAGCGCTTTGAAGACTATCGTGCAGGCTACACCATGACGGGGGCACCTACGATTGTTAAAGACCAAAAGTCAGGAAAGGTCATGCTTATTCACGGTTCATCAGGTGATGAGTTTGGTGTTGTAGGAAAACTGTTTGCACGGGATCCTGAAACCGGTGAAGAGATTTGGATGCGTCCATTTGTTGAAGGGCACATGGGCAGATTAAATGGAAAAGACAGCACGCCTACTGGTGGTTCATACGAAGTGACAACGTGGCCAAAGGATGAAAACGGCGAAATGGTTGAGGCTTGGCACCATGGTGGTGGCGCACCATGGCAGAGTGCAAGCTTCGATGTTGAAACTAACACTATCATCATAGGTGCAGGTAACCCCGCTCCTTGGAATACATGGAAACGCACCGCCAAAGGCGGCGACCCACGAGATTGGGATAACCTTTATACTTCTGGACAAGTGGGTGTAGATGCAACCACTGGTGAGGTTAAATGGTTCTATCAACATACACCTAACGACGCATGGGATTTCTCTGGCAACAATGAACTTGTTCTATTCGACTATTACGATAATGGAAAGCTCATAAAAGCGACGGCTCATGCAGACAGAAATGGCTTTTTCTATGTAGTTAACAGACAAAACGGTGAATTCATCAGAGGCTTTCCCTTTGTAGATAACATTACGTGGGCCACACATATAGACCCTGACACGGGTCGCCCAGTTGAAGTAGAAGGACAACGCCCACCACTGCCTGAGCCGGGTGAAAAACGAGGAAAGTCAATAGAGGTATCGCCTCCATTCTTGGGCGGGAAGAACTGGAACCCGATGGCCTACAGCCAGAATACCGGCTGGTTCTATATGGGCGCAAACCACTGGAAAGAAGACTACTGGACGGAAGAAGTGACCTATAAGAAAGGTGCCGCTTACCTAGGACAGGGTTTTAGAATTAAGCGCATGTATGACGACCACGTGGGCGTACTTCGTGCCGTAGACCCCATTTCAGGTGAAATTAAATGGACACACAAAGAGAAACTTCCTATGTGGGCTGGGGTACTGGCGACGAAAGGCGGGCTCATTATTACCGGAACGGGCGATGGCTATGTCAAAGCTTTCGATGAGGAAACCGGTGAAGAACTTTGGAAGTTCCAAACGGGCTCGGGCATCATTTCATGCCCTATCACCTGGGAAGAGGATGGTGAGCAATACATCGGCTTAGCGTCAGGCTATGGTGGTGCAGTACCGCTATGGGGAGGAGATATGGCTGAACTCACCAAACCTGTCGCGCAAGGTGGTTCGTTCTGGGTATTTAAACTTCCTAATCACAATAAAAAGCAAAACGTAGCTAAACAATAGCTTTATCTTTGCAACAAACCAAACCGAGAGGCGGTGAAAACGCCTCTCGGCATTAAGGAGCTCTCATGCGCTTACGTTTTCAAGCAACCAAACAACTCCCCATATTATTAGTTGTCCTATATTCAGCAACTGCCAGTGCCATTCCCGATTTCGAAGATGACGTGGAAATTATCAACGGATGTGAAATAAAACCAAAGACAGTGTGTAGCGATACAGACTTAAGCGGTGCTGATTTGAGCCATGCAAATTTGCACGGGGCAGTATTCACCAACGTTAAGTTCAACAAAACAGATTTAAGGCACGCCAACTTAAGCTATGCGACGTTTAAGAAAAGTAACCTAGATCACGCTGATTTAGCTACCGCCAACTTAAAACACGCAGACTTACGCAGCTCAAAAGTTCGCAACGCTAACTTAGAAGGCGTAGATGGCTGGGCGCTTTTCGGTCAAGGGGTTGATTTCACTAACTCCAACTTTTCAGGTGCTAACCTGGACCAAGCGCGTTTATCAAGTGCGACAATGGTAAACACCAACTTACGTGCCGCACGCTTAGAGCGGGTTTGGATGAACAAAGCAAACTTTGAAGGTGCTTCACTGATTAACGCCAATATTCAGGAAGCAAAACTGAACGATGCAAGTTTGTATCGAGCGAACCTAACCGGTACGCGCATCCACTACGCAACATTTCAGGGTACTTTCATGGACGAATGTACAAACTGTCCTATTAACTGGTAACTGTGATTGGGTGGAAAGAAAACATTGAGCCGTTCGATGTACCCAGCGCCCATTACCTTCACTAACACCCATTCATACTTACTTTCTTAATATCCCCATTTTTGCTCCCATTCATCCAAAAGAGGGGGACATTCAGAGAAAAGCGTTGGGTAGTTCTCAAACTTTTGCATTGAAGACTTATACACTGGTTGACTAACTTGATAGTAGCTCGGTGTTTGGAACAAAGGCGAACTATTACTTTCTAAGGTCTTAGCCTCCCCTTCTGTCAGCCCTGAAAACTGATATATGGACGCTATAGAAGATTCAGGGTCAGCAACAACATCTTCATATTTAATGCTTATTGCTCTGTCCCTTAAGATTGGTTCCATTTTTTCCCAGCACGTGAAGACTTTATTGTAAGCCTCAGCGAATTGCTCAACGGTGTACAAGTTTATTTCCTCGAACTGTAAACAACTCAACGCAACTGCCTTCGGGTTACGTAGGCAACAAAGTACTTTTGCGTTAGGAAACAAGGTCAACATTGCAGGTAAATAAGGGAAGTTAAGCGGCATCTTATCTACGATGAGTTTACTGCTGTCAACACTAGGAGAATAAGCTGTTAAATGCTCAAGGTATTCATTTGCCAAAGCGTCTAGTTCACTTTGGTTTGTACGCTTTATATCACCCGCCTCAGGGTCAACAATCTCGCGTTCAACCATCTGGTTATAGAAGGTTTCTACGGCATCTGTTTCTTCTAATAACTCAACATTCGCACTTTTAAGTAACAAACTTTCTATCAATGTCGTTCCCGAACGAGGAAATCCAACAATAAAGAGAATGTTTGTGCGGTTACTTGACGTGTTAACGATAGGAGAAGGTGATACATCAAAACCATTGAGCATGACGCCAGAGGACAAATCTGCGAATTTACTGGAATGAAGGTTATTCACGTTATGTGCGATAAACCTGATGACCTCTTCGGCATCGCTAAAACGCTTAAGCTTTTCAAGGGTTCTAATCTTCTGGTAAAGATGAGGAAGGCTTTTGGGTTGTTTTACTAAGAAGTGCTCGTTAATTCGCAGCCCCTCTTCAAACTCTCCTTTTGCGAAAGCCAACAGCGAACGTTTTAACTCGTGTTGCTCCTTGTCGCCTTCAGCTTGAATTAATTGAATTTTGCAAAGAAACTTCTCAGCTTCAGCTAACTCACGCCTGTTTTCGTTAATGTTAAAGGCCAGCTCTAGTAACTGAATGTTATCGGTGTTTTCAAACTTTCTATTGAGGACATCAAGGTTGTCTTTAGTGGCATTGAGTAGCCAAGAAACATAGTCTAAATACGTCAGTAACTCTTCTTTATCCGATGAATCAGCGAGGGAAAGTGATTTTTCAAGATGACGCTTTGCATGAACGTAACGCTTCGACTCCAATGCTGACAACGCCAAAAAATAGTGGATCGAATAAGAATCTGAGTACGTTGAACTTAGCATATTACTCTGCTTAGCTAATTCTCCTCTCGAATGAATTCTGTAACATGCTTCTGTATACAGTTCAGCGCTAAGTTTATCGCTTAGATGAAGATCCTCTCTTTTAATATGCGCGACCAACTGAGACCATTTTTCCTGCTGATAAAGACACTTACCCAGGCTTTGTCCGTACTGAATATTTTTAGGATTTTTTGCTATTGCTTTTTCATATGCTAACTGTGCTTCTTCATTTCGACCAAGCTCAGACATTAAATTTCCAAGTGCATGAAAAGCAACGTGGTAGTTTGGGTTAATTGCTATCGCTTTTGAAAGCTGCTTTTGTGCGTCATCAAACCGCTCAGCTTCTTTTAGCAATAGCCCATAATTATACGCCACATCAGTATTTTGGGGATAATCAGACTGAAGGCTTTCAAATATTTCAAACGACGTAGTAAATTCAGCAACCTTTCCTAGTGCCGTAGCATATACCATTTTTGCCATTGGATGCTGCTCATAGACAGGAGAAAGCGTCGATATGACTCGGCTAAATTCACCGGCACCGAACGCCTGCATTGCTTGATTTATTATTTCTTGAGTAAGTTTCATGAATATTTTATTTTTGGAGATATGTGCGTCTTTAGCAGATTTTGCAGTAATGATTTGTCTATAGTAACACGCTAAAAGTTGAATTTAAGCACTCTCAACTAACCGTGCACAAAACTAAAACCTCGAACATTCACCGAAGACTAGCCACGTGTAGATACTGCAATTACAAGGTGGCCAGTCTTTATTTAGTAGGCTTCAAATTTGATTACCTACTTTCAGCTATTTTACTTTGGCGGCAAGCTCAGCAGTTTCTTTACCCAAATTTTTAAGCTGCTTAATCGTCTTTTCATCCGTAATTGCGCCATCTTCCATAAGCGTATTTACCTTCGCAATAGCTTTTTGGTTCGGCAGCACCATAGTACCTAGATTTTCAAGTAACATTCTCAGTAAC